>CAZMJH010000302.1:0-1533 GCA_964566595.1 uncultured Candidatus Poseidoniales archaeon | reverse complement strand
AATGCATCAAGGATGGGTTGATCCTGGTGTATATTCGGTTACTGCACCTTTTATTGTGTCTGGTTGGGCACTTGGAAAATTAGCTGATGCACAATCAGGTGAATTTACAGAAGTTTAATTTAAGTAAAATCTTTTAATCTTGATTTACATTTTTCTTTAGCATATTCGCTAGAACGACATAATACAATTCCTTTACTAGGTTGACCATAAATAAGGTATGCATTTAGCGGTAATGCTAAATGAAGAATAATTGGGGCAAGATCTTCTTCCCCCTTAACAATAATCAAGACTTTGTGATTTGCTTTTGCAGCAGCAATTAAACAATCACTAAATTCAGGAGTAAGATACCCCGCAGGATTTTTACAAGTGATTATTTCATCATACCCCTCTTTGTTAGGTTTTAATGAATCTGGGAGAATTTCACGTTTTGTCATTCCATCAACTACTGCAATGTCTGGAATAATTTCCTTATTTCTTAATGCTGAAACACAGATGTCTCCAACCGCTACAATTTTACCTGTACGTGGAGTCAAATCCAGAATTACATTTTCAATTGCTATGGATGTGTCATTTTCCGGTCCTTCATATAGAATCCCCAATGGTTTTTTGAGGCCTTTTTCGGCTGATTTAGGCATTTGTAATTTTTTAGAAATATGTGTGTAATCAATCCATTTTTCACCTTCACGATTATATTCTCCCTTTCTAATTAGACTACTTGATAAAATCACGCCATCTTTAGAAACTAAATGCTCTACAAGAATTATTTCTAATGGTTTTAGATTGGAATTAATTCTGGAGGAATTGATTTTTTCACAGCCTGAAAGTGTTTCAGGTGTACAAATGATAGCATCACAATCTTTACGAGATTCTGCAGGTCCAACTTCGTCATTTAATTTATTTATTTTTATTCTTTTATCAAATCCATTTTTCAGGATCCATTTTTTAATAAACGAAGTGCGTTCATTATAAGACTCAACCCATCCATTTTTGTGAATGGTCATTTTTTCAGAAGTTATCCATAATTCAAGATGAGTACATTTTTCTAATCCATGAAGTAATATTTTTTCATGGCCTTTGTGAAAATGATCGAAAGTTCCTCCAAGTAGCCCCCTTTGAAACTGTTGCGACATTGAACTACTCAAGGCGTAATTCCACTTGAGTTCTTTGGTGTTTAGAATCGGGTGCCCCGATGTGTAACGGCCTACTTCATTGTTTCCTCAGGGGCCTGACCCCACACCAGGGCGATGAGGACTACGGGGTTGTCCGTCCATCATTCAAAAGTCCGGCGGGGACCCATTCGTAGCCACTATTGTCTGTTTTTGCAACAAGGATCATTTCCGTAGATCACCATGTTCTTCGATACAGACGTGCCACAACTTGGTATCGTCATTTCACTTTTCCATCCGGCGAAGGGCAGAAATCCATGCGATGTTGCTGTGTGGCAAATTTCTGTGAACGTACTGATTATTGAACTCTTTGTTAAGATAATTTTGTTTGAGGAGATTTTTTCAATTTAGGATGGAAACCACTTTT
>CAZMJH010000301.1:0-1543 GCA_964566595.1 uncultured Candidatus Poseidoniales archaeon | reverse complement strand
GGATGAAGTTACAGAAATTCCCCTCAATATGCAGGCAAAATTACTACGAGTCCTTCAGGAAAAAGAAGTTTCACGTGTTGGTAGTTATGACACTGTAAAAGTCGATGTCCGTATTGTTGCGACTTCAAATAGAAATGTTATTAAAATGGTGGAAGACAAGGAATTCAGGGAAGACCTGTATTACAGACTCAATGTATTTTCTATTGAGATTCCGCCATTAAGGAAGAGAATGGAAGATATTCCACTTCTCATGGATCACTTTTTAAATAAGTTATGCAATAAATACAATCAGAGTGAAAAGAACATTCAACCATCTGCATTAGACAAACTATATTCTCATTCATGGCCGGGAAATGTCCGGGAACTTGTAAATGTACTAGAGCGTGCTTTTCTTTATTCAGGTGACAGTAATTTTATTGATGAGTCACATATAACTCTCGAAGCCGCTAACTCTTCTCAGATTGGAAGCTATTCACATTTTGATGGTGATACATCCATTGAAGAGATTGAACGAAGAGCCATTTATGCAACGCTGCGAAAGACAAAAAATAACCGTACAAAAGCATCAAAAATTCTGGATATTAGCGTTAGAACATTAAGAAATAAATTAAATCTTTATAAAGAAAAAGACATTTTGCCTGCTGAATTCATTTTAGGTGAAGAAATCGTTGAACAGAAAGAATAAAATTCCTATATCCTAATTAATGGGTAAATTTTTTCCTTGATAAGGCAATTAAAACCTCACTCGTTAGAAGATCCTATTTCAAAGATATATTTATAACCTACTGTAATTATTAGCTTTCAGTAATTCATTTGCAAATTTACCCTACCAATAATTAAAAATGTAGTTTTGGCATATAATTTGTTTAATATATTCCAAAATGAAAATTTTTAATACATCTTATTCAGAATTTCTGAAAAAATCCTTGGACATGCATACCTCCCAAAATGAGGCAATTTCAGAGAATATCGATAATATCAATACTGCTGGCTATCATAGAAAGACCACGGACTTTTCAGACCTCTTGCCTGAAGTTATTAATGAACATAAACTACAGACAAATAATGAAAAGCATTTAACTCAGCTTCATTATAAGGATAGCTGGTATAATAAACGCCGATCTGGAAAAGTAAATTTAAATGATGAAATGAGCTCCCTTGCTGTAAACCAGATAAAACATGATTTTAACGTCAGAGCCATTCGCCGGATGTATGATGGCATAAGAGCGGCAATAAAAGGCCATTCTAAATAGGAGAATTAAATGGAAATAAAAGGACTTCTTTCTTCAATAAAAAATAGTGTACATGGCATGAATTCTCAATCGAGAAGGCTGGAACTTGTATCTGAAAATATTGCAAACGCAGACCATGTTGCAAGACCGGATGAACCTGTTTACAGGAAAAAAAGTCTGGTTTCACGAACTTTTCAACCCTTTGCTCGAAGACTACGTGAATCGTTAATCCCAATGAGGAGGACGAATAGTAAACACATTGACAGATCCAACTATATTGAGAAACAGGAAAAACAATTGCAGAGATGGGA
>CAZMJH010000300.1:0-1578 GCA_964566595.1 uncultured Candidatus Poseidoniales archaeon | reverse complement strand
GGAATATAATTATTGGAAGTATGTTGGGTTTGGTAATAATTTACGGTGCAGCATCTGTTGGAAATTATAATCACAGTGTGACATTATGTATCGCATTAATGGCAACATTCATGGGTATTTCAAGGGAGATTGTTAAAGATGTTCATGACTATGAGGGGGATTTAAAATGGGGTCGAAAAACCCTACCTATTATTTTCGGAGAACAAAAATCAAGAAATTTAGCATACATCATAGTATTGTGTGGAGTCATATCTATTATGTTGCCCTTTTTTATGAATTGGGGAGGGTTAGAATACTGGATGATAATGTTTCAAGGACCAACGATCTGGGTATTATTAAGACTAAATGGGCCACTAGTTAAAGGAAATGATAAAAAAGCAATAAACTCACTTTTAATTTCAATGGTTTTAGGTTTGATTGGATTTTTTACATTGACGGTTTTGTCTCCATATCTTTAATTAAAATCAATTTCTAATAATTCACAATATGTGTCCCATGCAGGTTTATTAAAAAAGTAAGTTAAAAGTGACATCTGCGCCCACATCCTGTTTTCTGCTTGATCAAATACTACGCTGTTTTTAGAATCAATTACAGAATCTGTTACTTCTTCGCCTCTATGGGCTGGTAAACAATGCATGAAAATATAATCATCTTTTGCACCAGAAACTAATTCATCATTTATTTGAAAATTTGAAAATGCGTCCATTTTTTCATCTAAATTTTCTTCACCCATCGAAATAAAAACATCTGTATAAATTACATCTGCCCCTTTAACTGCTACTTTAGGATCATTTGTTTCATTTAATTTAGAACCTGTTATTTCAGAAATTTGATTGGCACGAACTATTACGTCATTATCGGGCTCATATCCTTCAGGAACAGCCCAATTAATATCAAAACCAAATATTGATGATGCTAAGATCAAATCGTGAAGAACATTATTTCCATCACCCACCCATGCAATTGTGATGTTTTCTGTACCTTTTTTTTCAATAATAGTCATTAAATCCGCTGCTGCCTGGCAAGGATGATGCTTGTCAGAAAGAGCATTTATTACTGGAATTGTAGATTTTTCGGCTAATTCAACAACATCATTATGTGAAAAACAACGGTATGTTATTCCATCTAAATATCTTGAAAGTACTTGTGCTGTATCCCCTATAGATTCACTTTTACCTAATTGAATATCTCCCTTAAGGAGAGTTAAAGAATTACCTCCCAATTTGTCGATTCCAACTTCAAATGAAACTCTCGTCCTAGTACTTGGCTTTTCATATATAGAACCTATACTCATATTAGTTAAAGGCATAAAATCAATAGCAATATCTTCATCGGACTTCATAGTAATTGCCCACTGTAATATACTTGCTAAATCATTTTTCAAATCATCAATAGAAAGCAGGTTCATCATACCTCACCAGTACCCCCTGTCAAAACAAGGTCATATGATTAGCGGCTAATTCATTCAAATTCTAAATCCTGAGAAAAACCATCTTTTGCATCAGCCATTCCACCAAAAATAGATTGGGCAAATGTAAGAACATCGGCCAAACCATCTTCTAATTCACTAGAAAGAGG
>CAZMJH010000299.1:0-1579 GCA_964566595.1 uncultured Candidatus Poseidoniales archaeon | reverse complement strand
AAGCAATAAATGGTTTTACCGCGATAAGAATTCTGGGCAATGGGTGACTTGGAAGTAATAAACATTCACTCTCGCCAACGTACAAAAAATACATCTCATACATGGGTAACCATTAATTCACCTTGAAAAATACTTTTGATTCATCTACTTCAAATTCTTCAGCATCTCTAGTTCCTTTTCCAAGGTTGAGATTTGCCACTCCTGCTCTAGTTTCATTTTGAATATGTGTCCAATCATCATCTAAAAGCTCAGGGTTTCCTTCATCTAACCACACATTTAAATCAATGTTAGCTTCAACATCAAGGCCAAGATCTTTACGTTTTTGTTGAATTCTTCTAATAATGTCTCGGGCTAATCCTTTAGAAGCAAGTTCTGGAGTAATTTGCATATCTAACACAAGACTTACATCTATTTCTTCATCATTTTCAGTAACAGATAATGTTTCTGCAGCAAAACCACTACGTTCAACTCTTCTTAATTCTATGTCTTCAAGAGTAATTTCATATCCTGCTAAATTACATGTTCCTGCTTGAATTGCTTCCCATGTTGACTCTGGATCAGCAGATGAAATAGCTTCCAAAACAGCAGGCAAATCTTGTCTACATTTTTTACCAAGCATTTTCCTATTTGGTGATAATTCTACTTGTTGAAATTTATCCAAATCCATTACTGTTGAAATTTTTTCTACATTCAATTCTTCTGCTAGGATTTCATGAAATACTGACAAATCAGGCCCTCCAATAATCCAACCTTCGTTACACGGAAGCCTTTGTCTTCTTTTTGCTTTAACTCTAATTCTTCGGCCAGTTTCAGCAAGTGAACGCACTAGTTCCATTTTAGATTCTAACTCTAAATCCTGAGGAGGAAGTGCACCTTCTTCTTCTATTGGCCAATTAGACAAGTGTACTGAATTCCCATTGAGATTAGAATAAATTTCATCTACCATAAATGGAGCAACTGGCGCAGTTAATTTACAGATCAGAGTTAAAACTTCATGCAATGTATGTTGGCAAGCACGTTTGTCATCGTTAGTGGCTTCATCCCATAATCGTCTTCTACTTCTACGTACATACCAATTAGATAAATCATTGATGACAAAATCTTCAAGATCACGGCATGCTTTATGGAAATCCCAATTAACAAATTGAGTGTGATATTCATGGGAGATAGAAGTCGCTCTTGATAATATCCAGCGATCTAATTCTGAGCGTTGTTCAACTGACATAGAGTTTTGTTCAGGATCAAATTCATCAAGTGCAGCATAATCTGCATGGAATTTGTATACATTCCATAATGTTAAGAAAAATTTAGCATATGTTTCACGAACACCATCGGGATCAAATTTTAATGGATTCCATGGTGCTCCAGCTGTAACCATATACCATCTTGATGAATCGGCCCCTTCTTTGTTGAAATGATCCCACGGATCAACAACATTACCTTTAGATTTAGACATCTTTTCGCCTTTGTTATCAACAGTAAATCCGTGAGTTATATGGTTCTTGTATGGTGACCTTCCATTGACAGCTGATGACAAGAGAAAAGAAGACTGGAACCAACCTCTATGCTGATCACTACC
>CAZMJH010000298.1:0-1585 GCA_964566595.1 uncultured Candidatus Poseidoniales archaeon | reverse complement strand
GACAAATTTACTTTTCCATCAGGAAATAGTATCTTTTTGTTGGCTTCTGGCCGTTTAGTCAATCTTGGATGTGCAACTGGTCATCCTAGTTTTGTTATGTCAAATAGTTTCACAAACCAGACATTAGCACAAATTGATTTATGGAAGAATAAAGATGTTTATGAAAATAAGGTGTATATTTTGCCTAAATATTTAGATGAAGAAGTAGCACGTTTACATCTTGAAAAGATTGGTTGTAAATTGACAACAATGTCAAAAGATCAAGCTGATTATATCAATGTAGCAATTGAAGGGCCATATAAGTCTGAACATTATCGGTATTAATAAAAATTATTCCTCTTCATCAGATGTAGGCAATTCATCAAAGTTTGGAATAAAAGGCCTCCATTGTTTGCTTAAAGGTTCATTTGCATCAGAAATAGAATTTAGACGTTGTCTGAATGCAGGTGGTCTATTAGAAAGAAGAAATTTGTATAATTTTGAATTTCTTATTTCTTCATTTATAATTACTCTTCCTGTCGTAGTTTCTATATCCATAGCTCTGATTAAATTAAATGCAGGGCGATTTAACATCATTGCAATTTTCCTAGCAATTCTCATTCCACCCATTACAATGATTAACATTACAATAATCATGAAACATAGATTTCCAAGTCCAGAACTAGCAGTATTGGGAGATGCCATAATTACAAGAAGTAATACTGGAGCAACCAAAAAAAGATAAATCAAAGTTTCATTAGCAGGACCTCTATGCATCCGTTCTTGAATCATTTTCCAACCCGGATCTCTAAGATTCCAAGGCCTAAAATATTGGGTTTTACCTTCATCTATTGCTACTCTTTTAACAAGATTGTGAAGTCTCGATAACCTTTTTTCTTGTTCAAATGTAAGTTCTTGCATTCCAGGTTCCCATACTCTCTGTAATTCACCCATTGATTGATGATATAATCCTAAATCTGCTAATAATGCTACTGTTTCTATAACTGCTTGAGAATCGTCAGGAGCTACTTTTCTTCTTTCATGCCACCATTCTAGTGCTTTATCATACATACCTAATTCATCCGATAATATCCGCCCACCTCTAATCCATGCACTTTCATGTTGAGGTTCAATTTCTATGACTTTTCGGCATGCATTCAATGATCTACTAGCATTTGTTAAAGTAGGCCTTTCCTTTTTAGGTAGTAATAGAGTTGAAATCATCCACCATGCTTCAAAATGTTCTGGATCTATTTTTACAGCTTTTTGTGCTAATTCTAATGCTTCCTCAATTTTCCCATCATTTTCTGCATCAATAGCATCAAGATAATATTCATCACTGGATATATCTGTAATTCAAACACCCCCACTTTATTCTTCACGACGTTTGAAAATATCATCTAATTCCCGATTTCCAAAATGAGTTCGAGATTTTCCTCTGAACCTTTTAGGGCTTTTATTGCGAGTTTGCCCTCCTCCTGTTGCTCCTCCTCTTCTAGAGCGGTCATTATCTCCTCTTGGTCTTCTAGAGCGGTCATTATCTCCTCTTGGTCTTCTAGAGCGGTCATTATCTCCTCTTGGTCTTCTAGAGCGGTCATTATCTCCT
>CAZMJH010000297.1:0-1587 GCA_964566595.1 uncultured Candidatus Poseidoniales archaeon | reverse complement strand
TGATTTAATTTTGCATTGTAGATTACTTTATCATTTGGTTGAGGTTTTATTGGGCTATTTGGACTTTGAGGATTATAATCTAAATCTGGATGAGATGCATCTATTCCACTATCTACAACTACAACAGTAACTCCATTACCTTTTATTTGAGTTCCAGTCAGATAACCATATTGATCAATAATTTGACGATCCCATGCATCTATTGCTTTGATTGTATGAATCGTTTGATCCATGTGATATTTCATTGGAGCATTCCATTCAACCCATTTGATTTCCTCAATATTTGCTAATAAACTCACACTTGAAGCTAGACCTTTAGCAAATATTGAAGGGACAATTCTTGTTTTATAATGTGAGACAAAACCAGCTTGAAGTAATATCTCTTCTTCTAATTCTCCATTATCTCCCGAATTAAATTGTACAATTATCTCAATCATTTCATTATGGTGTCCCATTGAAATTCGTTTCCATAATGCATTATCAATTACCTGAATATTATTTGAAAAAGACAAATTTATTTTTTCATCAAGTGCATTATGATTTGATTGATTTTCGGTTATTGATGAAAGCGCTGAAAATGGTAAAAATAATGCTAAAGTAAGCATCACTATGGTGCCTCGCCTCCAATACATGTGGCCTTGCGAGATGATAAATACGTTTGAATGCCTCGGATAAATGTATGCCTCATTCCCATTCTATTGTGCCTGGAGGTTTATGTGTTATATCATAGACAACTCTGTTTACAGAATCTTTTAGAGTATTTGTAATCCTAGTCGAAATTTTTTGAAGAATTTCATGAGGAATAATGGAATAACGAGCACTCATGCCATCTAAACTACGAACTGCACGTACTACAACAGTTTCTCCATACACTCTAACATCTCCATGAACTCCAACTGACTTTACTGGCAATAATACCGCAAAATATTGCCATGGTAAATCCATTTCACCTCTTTCACTGGCAAGTTCCAATTCTTCTTCTACAATCGCACATGATTCTCTGACAATTTCTACACGTTTTTCTGTTAATTCTCCAAGGCATCGAATGGCTAATCCTGGCCCCGGAAAAGGCTGTCTTTCAGAGGAAGGAACTTTTAATTGGCGAGCAACTTCTCTTACTTCATCTTTGTATAAATCCCTTAATGGCTCAATAATTTCTAAAGTCATATCTTCAGGAAGGCCTCCTACATTATGATGAGACTTGATCGTGTCTCTTTCACCTCCTCCCGATTCGATCCAATCAGGAGCAATTGTACCTTGTACTAGGTATTTAGCCCCCACTTTAGCCTGTTCATCTTCAAAAATCCTAATAAAAACTTCACCAATTATTCTACGCTTTTCTTCGGGTTCCTCTTTACCTTTTAATGCCTCAAAATAACGTTTAGAAGCATGTACTATAGTAAGGTTAAGTCCTAAATCTTCTAACATCTCTTTTATTTCTTCAGTTTCGTTTTTTCTCATAAATCCAGTATCCACATAAACACAATGTAAAAGATTTCCAACAGCTGAATTTGCAATACATGCTGCAACGGTTGAATCAATACCTCCCGAACAAGCAATAATTGCCACATCATCAATTTGTTTTTT
>CAZMJH010000296.1:0-1595 GCA_964566595.1 uncultured Candidatus Poseidoniales archaeon | reverse complement strand
CTGTTAAAAGAATATGATCCAACAATAGTCCATTCTATGGAGCCATTAGAATTTCGGTAATTATGTTCAGATTCACTTTCTATCTTTTTCAATCTAAAATCCTCTGGATCTAAACCTAAACGTATTGCTGTTTCTTCTAACCTTGATTCATCAATATGGAATAGTTCTACAATTAAAGAAGTGGAGACCCCTACGCTCCATGGGCAAAATGTTGCAGGAATACGTTGATGCAAAATTGTAACGATAACAGGGGAATCTAAATCCCGATCAAGCAACCATACATTTTGGGATGAGGCTGGCCAATAAGAAACTCTTTCATCATTAATGATAATTGGTTCTTCCCAATTATTTGGAGAACCTGGTGTTGTTACTGGAATTAAAGCACAAATCAAAATTAAAAACAACCAAATTGCAATAAACGAGGCACGAGGATACAAATTAGATAACCAACTGCTCCTTTGTTCTTTATTTGCTAATTGAGGAAAAATTATGCTAAAAATTACTAATAAACCATGAAACGGAAGAACCCACAAAAGTAAATGAGATATAATTAATACATCAAATAACAATTTACCAACAGAGTTTCTTAATTCATGAATTCTTTCACTTATTTTTTGATTTTTCTCTGTAAATAGGAGTAAAGTAATAATGATAGTAAAAATTATTGGAACTCCCCAAGCAACTAAACTCAACATGCGATTAACCTCTGGAAACTATTCTATGAAAAAAGGGCTTGTGAGAATTAGAACAATAAGAGAGGTTTTCATGTATTGTTTAACCACACGGTTTCATGGCAGAGGCATTACTTGAGTTTGAAGGTGTTGATTTTCACCACAAAATTGCTTCGCCTAAAATTTCAAACCCGTTTCATAAATCCAAAGGAATGGGTATTGAAAATATAACCTTAAATTTGATTTCTGGAAATATTATTGGTTTAGTTGGGCCTAATGGTTCTGGAAAAACAACATTGATGAAATTACTTGCAGGCTTATTAAATCCAGATAATGGTAAAATAATTTTCAATGGTAAAAAATTAGATGGTGTAAATCGTCCAAATTGGACAAAAAATATGATTGGAATGATGCCTGAAAATGTTCATTGGTATGGCTCTTCGACTCCATTTCAAGTTATTGAAAAATTATTTACTATAAGAAATATGAAAAATAATAATATTGAAAAATTTCTAGACTTTGTAGGACTTGGAATCAAATCACATGATTCTCTCGACACTTTATCTCAAGGTATGCATCAACGTTTATCATTAGCATGTGCCCTCATTGGGAGTCCTGATATTTTACTATTGGATGAGCCAATGAATGGCCTTGATCCTGTTGCTAGAGAAGCATTTTCTGGTGTTTTAAAAAATTTAGCAAAACAAGGTAAAGCAATACTAATCTCAAGTCATCAACTTGCTGAATTAGAACGTATGGTTGATTCAGTAATTCTAATGCATGATGGTAAAATTGTTGAAAAGGGAAATCTAAAAGAAATTCGTAATAAATATGGCGTACAACATGATTTGATTTTGAAATTTCCAAATAAAATTACAAATTTAAGTGAAATTGAAAAGAAATTTGCAAAATTAAATTTTGAAC
>CAZMJH010000295.1:0-1595 GCA_964566595.1 uncultured Candidatus Poseidoniales archaeon | reverse complement strand
ATGGTACAGTTCGTCAAGGCGATCGTAAAGAAGTAGGAAATAAATTCTCAGAATATGGAATGAATAAAGATATGATGAGAAATATATATTCTATCAAAGGAACTAATGTGTTAGTTAATGCAACAAAAGGTATTCAAAACCTTCACGAAACTCGAGAGTTAATCATTGAAGCATTTAATGAAGTTTGCAAGAAGGGTCCACTTGCTGAAGAGCCTGTAATGGGGATGTTAGTAAGATTAGTTGATGCAAAATTACATGAAGATGCAATTCACAGAGGTCCAGCACAAACAATACCTGCTGTAAGAAATTCAATCCGGGGTGCAATGCTCAGATCAAGAGCAATTATGATGGAACCAATGCAAAAGACATTTGTTAGTGTGCCAAATCCATGGTTGGGTGGAGTAACTAGTGAATTAACACAAAGAAGAGGCATAATAGAAGATATGCCAAGTGAAGGTGAAACAACAACAGTAATTGGAACATTGCCTGTAGCAGAAACATTCGGATTTTCTAATGATATTAGAGCTGCAAGCCAGGGGCGTGCAATCTGGAATTCAGAAAACAGAGGTTTTGAAATGGTACCTCCTCAATTAATAGAGAAAGTAATTGGAAGTATCCGTGAAAGGAAAGGTTTGAAGGCTGAAAAACCTACAGAAAGTTATTATACAGACTGATTATTTAATCCTATTAATATGATAGTCAGTTAAATCTCTCAATGCTCTTAAAGCAATATTATCATTAAATCCATTCAAACATTCTTTTGAGATTTGATGATATTTGTGTGCTAATTCCCTACAATAATCAATACTACCGTGATTATTTAGGCTTTCAATTGCCAAATCTAATTGATCCTTAGTAACTTCTTCCCCTTTACCTAATACATTTTCAATATGCATTAATGATTCACCACCATTAGAATTCATAGCATGTATCACAATACAGGTCATTTTACCTTGAATTAAATCACTACCTATGGGTTTTCCAGATGATTTTGATATAATATCAATTAAATCATCAACAATTTGGAAACATAAACCAAGGTTAAGTCCCCATTTTCCAAGTAAATCAACTTCCTCTGAACTGGCCCCTGATAAAATAGCACCAGATCTTGCACACGCTTCAAACATAACTGCAGTTTTTCCTTCTATCATGTACAAATAATCATCTATTGTTATATCTCTTCTATTTTCATTATCGATATCTAATTGCTGTCCTTCTGAAACTCTTCTCACCATTTTACCAATTATTTGTACAAGACTAGGCAGCATTACAACGTCAATTTCTTCAGATGAGGAGATTAATTCAAATGCTACAGCCAACATTGCATCCCCTGCATTAATTGCTGTTGGAACATCAAATGCCTCATGAACTGAAGGCCTACCTCTACGTACAGAATCATTATCCATAATATCATCATGTATTAAAGTGAAATTATGGATTATTTCAATTGCAGCACCTACATCATAATGGGAAGGAGAGGTATTTCCTAGCATTTCACCTACCAGAAATGGTAAAGATGCCCTTAACCTCTTACCCCCGCTTTCTATCAAATATAACATTGCAGATTGTAATTTTTCTTGATTACTCAGTGATAA
>CAZMJH010000294.1:0-1599 GCA_964566595.1 uncultured Candidatus Poseidoniales archaeon | reverse complement strand
GATTTTAACACAAGATGGATTTGGCATTATTGATTTCCAATATTTATTTGGTAAAAAACGAGTTACTCCGTGACGATATACTGAATTTTTTCGTAAAAGGCCTAATTTTATATATTTCAACTCATTAATTTCATCTGTAGAAAAAAAATCTAAATTTAGCATTGTATCAAGAACCGAATCTCTAGATGATTCTAATATTTTTTTTTGAATTACTTGCATACATATCATTTAATTTTGTTTTAATGCCATCGATGAAAAGCAGGATGCCCTTCAGAAACTGCTACAAATAATCCTTTTCCACGAGCACATAATTTTTCTCCCGCATACAATTCCATTGTTATGGATGCTCGTTCATCAAGTAGTTCTACAACTTCAGATGTAATAATTAATGTTTTATCTAAAGGTGTTGGACGAAGTAATTTTACTGAATAATTTGCAGTAACTGTACAAGATGGGTGAGATGCCCCTCTTGCATCCATTATTGCCATTGCAGCAGTCCAATTTCCATGGCAATCAAGCAAAGTTCCTATGATTCCACCATTTATAATTCCAGGAAATGCTTGATGCTCAGATTTAGGTAAAAATTCAGTACGCAAACCACCTTTATATTTGTATGAATCAATTTTCAATCCATTTTCATTTGCAGGACCACATCCAAAACAAATAGAATTTGGAGCAAACTTTCTTTGAACGCCATTCATTTCTGACATGAACTGATGAAGTTTTGAGAGGTTTATGAATCAATAGTATGGTTTATTTAAGACGAATATTAGAAATAGGTTCATCAGTCGTCATATCTCGTGCATTGAATGGTGAAATTATGCCCAAAAAAGCAACTAATACGAAAAAAGGTTCTGATAAGAACAAAAAAGTTAGAGTTGCTCATGAAATGTCTGAAGAACGTAAGAAAGCGATTAAAGATGCAATGAAAACTAAAAAATCACCAAAACCTGAATGGGATAGAATTAATGCACCTTTAGATTACAAATTTAATCGTAAAAAAATAAAGCCTGGAGAAATTAGAACAATAAAATTAGATTTACTAAAAGTATCAATTGGTGATTCATGGCCAACATCTGTTTGTATATTGCATGGCAAACGCCCAGGTCCAGTAGTTACAATTACAGGTGCAATTCATGGAGATGAATTAACGGGACCTAGTGTATGTTCTCATCTTTTATCTGAAACTTTAACTTGTAAAGGTGGCCCGCTAGATCCAGATAAAATTGCAGGAACAATAAGAATTGTTCCCGTTCTTAATCCTCCAGGATTTAGTTCAAATTCGAGATATTTACCAGACGGCCGGGATATGAATAGGGAATTTCCAGGGAGAAGAACAGGAAATACGACTCAACGTGTTGCTTACAGAGTGTATCATTCTTTAATCAAAGACACGGATTATATTATTGATTTACATTCTGCTGCTAAAGGAAGATCAAATATGCCTCAAGTACGGGCCGATTTGACACATTCTGCATCACAACGCCTTGCTAAGTCATTCGGATTGGAAGTTATTTTGGATAGTAAACCTCCAAAAGGTTCTCTTCGTAGAGCGACAAATAGTTTGGATATTGGAGCAATAACATATGAAGGAGGGGG
>CAZMJH010000293.1:758-1607 GCA_964566595.1 uncultured Candidatus Poseidoniales archaeon | reverse complement strand
GAAAACCATAGAGACCAAGGACGTGCAAAATTTTGGAGGGTTGCTGAAATTATAGATACACCTGCAAAAACTTCTACTAAATCATCAAAAAAGACACAGGATTGGACTGGAAAAATACCAAGTGAATTTATAGAGTTGCTTGAAAATGGAGGAGAAATAGAATTTGTACCAATTGAATCTTCGGCTGCTGAAGCAATTAATGCAAAAACTGCAATAAATTCAATTGCAAAAGAATTAGGTATGGATTTAGAATTACCATTTACTTTTGTTCCCGGTGGAATATTAGTCATCTCAAGAGGCCGTTGAAGGTGAAGCATATATGGAAGAAAATGAGGTCGATGAGGAATTAACTACTGTATCTTCAATTATTGATATTCCTGCAACATATTGCCCAAAATGTAATTCATTACTTCCAGAAGGTTTTGGAGAAATAAATTGTATAAGTTGTACTGCAAAAGTTAATGTTAAATTACCATCATTAATTCATGATTGGAAAAATGAAAGAATCCCTTGTCCAAGTTGTGCCAAAGTATTAATTGCAGGTTTAGGTAAACGGCCATGTAAATTACAATGCTCATCTTGTAACCAAAAATTTACTCTTACAAAAAAAATCATGAGAAGTGAAATCTCCTGTCCTGCGTGTGAACGTAAATTAAGAATCAAGCGTACACCTGGTGATAAATTACTCAAATGTCCTGCATGTGAAAGTGAAATTAAAGTTAAATGTTAATTTCAAATCATGGGGTTTCTTTTTTGGTAATAAACTAACTATTTATTGAGATTTTTTACCTACTTCGTTTAATAATGATAAGAATGCGTGTGATTATCGGTGGGATGCGCTTGAGCGTT
>CAZMJH010000293.1:0-748 GCA_964566595.1 uncultured Candidatus Poseidoniales archaeon | reverse complement strand
GGTAATTTATCCAAATCAATGACAATTTGTGAAGTATTACTAGGGGGTAAAGTTGGTCTGGATTTTTTTTTCGTTTTCTTTGGTTGTGGTTGCACTATAATATTTTGTGGTGCTCCTACATCATTATCAAATGGAAAAGAAGATGCAATAAATGGTGAAAAACCAAATCTTGCAACTTTAAGAAATACACTTACAGGTAACAATTCTACAACAATTTCTAACACGGTATCTGAATCTGAAAGAAGAAGACAAGAACAACAAATAAAACTCAATATGAATAGAGAACGAAGATTAAGGTTATTAGAACAAAATGAAAGATTGCAAAACATAAAGAAAAATGTTGCAATGGAATTAGATTTACAACAACAACTCACTATTGAACAACTTGAATCCGAATGGAGAAGAGAAATGGAATCAGACTTAACAAGATTGCAACAAGAAACCATGAATCAAAACGAACAAATCTTACGTGATGAGTTTGAACAACGTTTAATTCGTGAACAGGGGCAATTATTTGATCAAATTAGAACTGAAAAGGAACGAAGACTTGAAGAATTTAGAAATCAAACAAATGTAAGATTGGAAAATGAGTTGAAAATTGAATATCAAAAGAGATTAGATTTTCATCGAGAACGTTTAGAAATTGAATTTAATCAAGCATTATTTGAGCAATCAAATGCATTAAACGACCAAATAAGAACTGATTTGGAAAAACAATACAATATTGAAATCGAAAGAGAAGAAGTTA
>CAZMJH010000292.1:0-1615 GCA_964566595.1 uncultured Candidatus Poseidoniales archaeon | reverse complement strand
CTCATATGCATATAAAAAGCAAAATGATAAAGTTTGGTTAAAGGTAATTTACATAAGGTTTTTACAAATCTCCTCAAGAATGGAAATTCAACTGTAATTCCAGCAAGTTTTTGTAAATTCTCACACATCATTTTTTCTTTTTTCGATTAAATCGGCGGATTCTATGATTCGAAGCAAACCGTCGTTATTTGCTATTGCAAATACATCGTTTGAATTACTTGCAATTATGTGTCCTAAATTAACAAATTCTTGTTGAGTGATGATATTATGTATTTTATTATTCATGTCCATAATCCACCACTTTTGATTGGTCCATATTGCATTTAAAGGCTCAAAACAATCGTCTATGGTAAGTGAAAGTTCATCCCATCCAGAGGGGTTAGGCCTTCCTGTCCAAATAGTGCCGTCTAACGACTTTAGAAGTAATTCTCCATTATTTAGTGTTGAGGACCAAGACCATACTTTATCTTCAATTTGACGTTGTGTTGAATCAGCCATCAATCTGAGGCATCTTAGGCATCCATCTCCATCGTGTATTATCAAATGTTCTCTATTTAACCATCCTATCAATTTACGTATTTTTCCAGAAAATAATCTTTTTATTCCAAGCCCTTCTTGATTGAAAATATGCAATTGTTCATGCCTATCTGAAAGAATCCATCCTCCTCCAGGGCGACTTATTATTTGTGAAAAACCACCTTGTGTTGATCTTCCTTCATGCAATTGTTCTCCATTATTTGTATCAATCACAATAAAGCCATTCCCCATCAAAACACCTAAAAATTCTTCATTTGAATGTAATTTGTATGGTTTAAATGGCATTTTAATATTCCATTTTTTATTTCCGTTGTAATCCCTGAATTCTATATGGTTGTTGTTGGAAATTGCAATTCCATTCTTGTTAAATTCTATAGATGTAACGACTCCTTGGAATTTACAACTCCACGCAACGCTCCATTTTTGCATTAAATCAACTCACAAAATTCCCCATGCTAGGAGCTGCGCTTTTGCACTATTTGATAAATAAAACATTCTAGAACGACCTGTTTTTCTAACGCTTAATATCCCTTCTTTGTTTAATCCATTACATATTTGAGATAATCTAGTTCTTTTTATCCCTCCTAAGATTTGCAACATTTCATTGTCTGAAGGGGAAACCTCTCTTTTTGAACTTAATTGAATCACTTTTATTTCTCTCTCGTCTAATTGTCTTAAACGATTTACGTTAAGTTCATATGAATTTTCTGAAACGGCAACTTTTTTATTTTGTTGTACCTCTCTAAGTGCTCCTTCAAATGAAATACTTTCAGGTGATTTTTTTACACTTTTTAATCCATTATCTGTGTTTATTTCAATACCAAGTCCAGTTTTTGCAATAAGATCTTCATCAATCCATAATGAAACATCTTCAGTATCTAAAACAGCTGAGTCTAATGAGGGGGGTTCAGGATTTTTACTTATTAATTCATGATCCGATTTGAAAACAGCAAAACCTGCTTTTCTCATTGAATGGTTTGTGTTTCTTGTTCTTCCACTTAATCGTCCAAAGCCTCCTTTTGGCAAAGTTTTTAGTATTGTTTCTGGAATATTTTTATTGCTTATTTCATTATCCTTT
>CAZMJH010000291.1:0-1616 GCA_964566595.1 uncultured Candidatus Poseidoniales archaeon | reverse complement strand
ATATAGGGCCAGTACGGCAAACGCTGTTAAATGAGCGGACATAAGGGGTGTTACATGGGAACACGCCGAATTGCAATTTGTGTTTTTTTAATTATGCTTTCGGGAATGATAATCACTCCTGCAAACGCTGGGGATTCCAGTGATAATTTCGTTTCTAACGATTCATGTATAATTTATGCTGATCCACCTACAAACAATTTTCCAATAAATCCTGATGCTTTCTGCGACGATTGGGATCCTGATGATGACGAAACTCCAACTCACCAAGATTGGGTAGTAGGAAATTATCAAATAAAATTTGAAAATTCTGCTACAATCGAATTAATTATGGAATGGAGAATTCACGAATTTACTCGTGCATCTTTCAGTGGTATAGAATTTGATATTGATGGCCAAGGTGATGGAGATACAGGTGAAACCATGGGAATTCCTGTTGATTATGTTCGTAACTATTTCGATATTGATGCTGATGGAGACTTAGAGACACCCAAAACCGTTTCAGATATGGTATTAGATAGTGCAGACCAAAACGTTGAAGCTTTAGCAACTAATTTCGGGACATCTCAAGGTGCTTCTACAAACTATGCTGCTACTGTAGAAGACATTAATGGCATGGGAACTATAGGTTGTAGTTTCAATCCAAATAATGATGCAATCGGAGATACGAATCAGATTGTTTCATCTGAAAATGCATACTATCCCCCATTGTGTATTAGATCCTCCGTTACTATTGATTTGGATCCTGACAAATTAAATTTCATAGGAAATGAAAATACAAATCAAGAAAATACCTTACAAGGTTTACTAAAAATGGGCACCACAATTAAAATGCCATTTTCTATTTTTGCAGAGGCGGGACATAATTCACAATTTACAATACATCCTCCTGGATACGGAGATATTACAGAAGTCGGTGCTGGAGATGGTGAATGTGCTAATCCAATGGATTTACTGTGTAATGGTGAAAAGTTAGTACATGTTAATCCGGATTCCAGTACATATCACAAAGGAACTTGGAATATTGATAATAGTGGAGCCTCTGACGGTGATTCACAATTAACTAGAGAAATTTGGTACAAATTAGTTTCAAAAGATCCTGTAAATATTGATATTGAAAATGATAAATCTTTGAGTATTGATATAACTTTAAATTTAGAAGATGAAAGTGAAGCAGAATTACAAATTGATCTTTACATTCACTACATTAGTAATCAAACAATGGATGATTGGGGATTTCAATTTATGGATAGTGCTGATTTTGCAGAAACACCATGGATTACTAGTGATGGAATTAGATTAGTACAGCATAATGAAATTGCAGATTTGAGTACTTTAGCTTCACAATTCCCAATAGGTTCAAT
Source organism: uncultured Candidatus Poseidoniales archaeon (assembly GCA_964566595.1). Lineage (GTDB taxonomy): Archaea > Thermoplasmatota > Poseidoniia > Poseidoniales > Poseidoniaceae > MGIIa-I. The sequence continues at coordinate 255 of CAZMJH010000291.1, read as the reverse complement.
TACAGATGCATTTGAAATGATTATTGGAACTGATATTGAAACCGGTCCATTAGAATGGAGAACTAATGTTGAAAATACTGCTGGTATTGATATGATACATGATTCAGGTACATGTGCAAATGTGGGTAATTCTCCACACAATCATTATTGTTTAGAAGGCCAATATGCAATGGATTCTACATTCCCTGTATTAATGACTAGTACCACTGGAGAAAATACATTTGAATTCAGACTTTTAGATTTAATCACTCAACA
>CAZMJH010000290.1:0-1629 GCA_964566595.1 uncultured Candidatus Poseidoniales archaeon | reverse complement strand
GAATTCTATATTTCCTCTTTTACTTGTATAGAGACAATATTGAACAGTACATTCATCCATTAGAGATTTAAGTTCAGAATGATCAAATCTTCCAGAAATATTACAATTTATTTCAGGATATTTTGCAAATAATTGATTAATATTTTTAGAAACCGCCCCAGTACCTGCAATTCTTAGTAAAGGTCTTTTATTTTCTTCAATTAAAAGAATAGCATCTATTAAACATTTGAACATAGTATAATCTCTAAGATTACCAAAAAAGCCTAATGTAAATTTTTCCGGATAATTCCATGTATCTGAATATTTGTTTTCAGCATTCATTACTGTAACGCTATTTTCCCTCCAAGGGTGATAAATTTCCCGATATCCTTTTCTTTCATTTATTCCTTCAGTTGCCACAATTAGTAAATCTGCCATTTGGGCATATTTCTTATCTCGTCTTTTTAAGATAAGAGCACCAAATTTTCTTATTAATGAATTAGGATTTGGCAATAATAACCATGTCCAATATAGATCATGAGCATCAAAAATAAATTTTCCCGAACCTCTTTTTTTCCACCATAATCCCACAGCGCAAGTATCTTGATCATGACAATGCACAATGTCTACTGGTGACTCAATCAACTTTTTTTTGACAATAGAACGAAATTTACGCAAACCTTTCCCTGTTTTGTATATTTTACCATAAGGAATCAATTCAATTCTAACACGCTCAATTTTTACACCATTAATAATTTCATTTTGTACAGGAATTTCATGTAATCGATCAAAGGCATAAATACAAACAGAATGCCCAGCAGCTACTAATGCTTCAGCCTCTTTTTGGACACGAGGATCCGGATCATGACGATTAGAAACTAGCATAGCTACATTGGCCATTAAACTAGCGTACCATCCTTCGGCCATCAAATAAACGGTATAAATATCAAAAATAAGTGAGTATTGAAGCGATTCTATTATGGGCATCAAGCATTGTGCGTGTATTAATGCTACCAGACTTACTCCATGAATTGTCGACGGAAGACAGATTTTCTTATGCAAAATTACTTGCACATTTATCACGAATTGATGGTGAATTAACATTTGAAGAAATGGCCTTATTTGAATCAAGATTAGGTACAGCGATGTTGCCTCCAACTATGCGTAAACAAATTCGTCAATATCTAAAACAACCACCGTCTCTTGAATCGGCCTTGAATGACATGTCCCAAAAAGCAGGAAGGTTAGCATTAAGAGATTCCGTATTAATGTCAGCTATTGATGGTGAAATTGATGATGATGAATTAGAAACATTGTATATTATTGCTGACAAATTCGACATGGATAAATCTTCTATTACCTTACTTGTTGAATGGTGTCAGAGAGGATGGGCTTGGATGAAAGAAGGATTAGAATTACTTGAATTGGAAGATTAATTTTAATTTAAATTAAGTTATCTTTTTTAATTGGGTCCTATGTCATTGAAAACGTCAGCATGAAGAATCACAACCAAATGAGGTAATATATATGGGAATACAACCAAAAATTGGCATTACAGGATTACCCCGCAGTGGTAAAAGCGGAGTGCTGAAAAAAACCGTTGATATGCTAATTGAACAACGTAAAAATGAATTAATTTCAAAAGGTGAA
>CAZMJH010000289.1:0-1651 GCA_964566595.1 uncultured Candidatus Poseidoniales archaeon | reverse complement strand
TGTGAATTAGAAGATTTTGAGGGTTTTTGTCAAAGAGGAAAAACATCACATTTTGTGAATTTAAGTGTCACATGGGAACATAATACTACTAACTATTTGGAAGATCATATGTATGTATTAATCAGTACAAATGAAGAAACATTAACTCCTCAATCATATAGTCCTTGGTCTTGGACAAAAAGAAGTGTTGTCATCACATCAATATTCAAAACAGAAAATGGAGATGAACATAACGTAGAAAGAAGAATTACTGATGAATTTACCTCACATCTGTCTGACAGTAGACCCGAATCGATTTCAGTAGGAGATTCATGGCTTTCACTAGATACTCGACAATTAATTTCAGAACGTGCGTACCGTGAAAATAAGGGATTGTGGGAAAAAGAAATTACAAATGAAACTGTACAAGTTCAAAGATTATTCACTGCAACATCTTATGAATTATTAAATGAGGAAACAGGAGTTGTCCCCGTCATCACCGTTAAAGAAGGTGAAGCAGAAAATGGAAATTATTCCTTAGCATACCTTGATGAATTAGGATTTGTAAGAAAAATTGAAAATTTCAAAAATGATAATCTAATATATTCAATTACACTTGAAGATTATAGATATTTACGAACTCCTGATCCTTCAGCACAACAATCAATTCAATGGGGTGGTGTATGCTTTGGAATATTTTTATTTTCAAGTCTTATTTTCGTATCCATTGTATTTGTAAATGAATATCGTAAACAACAAATACAAACATTAAATTCTAATGAATTTGAACAATTAGATTCCAGACTTGAAGATTTCAAAAAGAATAAACCGACTATAATTGTTGAAGAAGAAAGTGATTAGAAAATTAAATTGAGGAGTTTTTATCTTGAACATAACCCTGCTAAATTAGAACATTTAGGAGAAATAATTACACAAATGGAAAAACATTCATTCGGAGATTCAAATGAACATATTGAAATTCTAAATGCACAATTAAGATCGAGATATGGTGTTGATTTAGATGGAATAAGTGCAGAAGAAACAAATGAAGAAAAACTCAATTTGCCAGAATCATCTGTGAAATTTAAAGAATTTATGGAAAGTCTACTTGATGATGATTAAATCAAAGATGATTTTCAACTGAAAAATCTTCTAAATCATCAGATACATCGGAATCTGGTTCTATTTTATTTTGATTTGGTGATGAAATACTCAAAAGAAACCAAAGTCCACCCAATGCAAGAGAGATTGCAAATAATTGGCCAGGACCGCCTATGAATTTAGAAATAGACGATTGACCTTCAATAAATTCAGATTGTAATACAATATTTATTCGGTGCTCATAAAAATCATCATGTAAAATTATTTCTCCACGAGCATACATTCCAGGAGACAGTAATCCTTGTGGATCTATTCTAACAACTAATTCATCCCCTGGATTCAAAGTTATTTTATTAGGTGAAACTGCTATTCTTTCTAATGGACCAACATATTCTATCAAATATGATCTTGAGTGATTACCATCATATTCAAGAGGTATCGTAATATCTCTTACTTCATCAAAGTGAATATTTCCTTCATATAATAATGTAGTAACTCTATTTCCTATCACTTGCCATTCAAATTTAACATTTAATTGCATTGAAGGATTCTCAGCTAACCTTTTAAATTT
>CAZMJH010000288.1:0-1685 GCA_964566595.1 uncultured Candidatus Poseidoniales archaeon | reverse complement strand
GATAAATTCTCTCGAAAAAATGCCCGAAGTAAGTAATAATACAATTAGTACAATTGAACCAATAGACACAAGTGGAAATTATGCATCTGTAAAAGAAAGAGATGAGATTAGAAACGCTGCTGAAAAATATTCTCGTTACCATATTCATACTGAAGAAAGTGCTGATTTACAACCATTACCCAATAGATTTGTAGTAAAAGTCGGAAAATATGGATTAGCTAAATTGTTATTAACGGAATTTTTTACTTATTTTGGGAAATGGGATGTGGTATTTTCTCGACCGTGTGTATATGGTGTATTTTCAGGTCCAATGGGGGGATTTTCTCCTCGTCCTCACCTTTGTGTTGGTTGTTTAAGGTGCACTATACAACACCCAGATTTTGTCAAAATTCTTCATAATCCAAAATTAAATAATGTGGGTGATTCGTACCTTGATGCTAAAAAAATGCACACCATACATCAAGAATCTTCAACAGGAAATGTCCCTGTTAAAGGGCAAGGTTTCCGCGGTAAATTTGGAGGGAAAGGATGGGATGGAATGTGGACTGACATGTCTGAAATCGTTAGACCAACAAGAGATGGAATTCACGGAAGGGAGTCGATTTCCACAATAACTGATTTAGGTTCTAAGCCGATGAATTTAGATTTTGAAAATGGAAAAAATATAGCAAAAAGTACAAGAATCACATCAATAGAATTGCCAGTACTATTTGATCTGCCCCCAATAGCAAATTTATCTGATGAATTACTATTAACATTAGTAAAATCAGCAAAAACCCTTGGCACAATAGCCATACTTCCTTATGGAGAAATTCGAGAACAAGGATTACAATTAGAATTTCCTGAAAATATAGCTCCACTGCTAAACCAAACAGAGTTTCCTTTATTGATAAGAGGTGGTTGGACGCCAAGAATGATTGTAATTGATTCATATAATAATGAATTATTAGAATCTTTACGTGTAAGTTTTCCCTCAACAACGATTTCTCTTCGCGTAAACATGAACGATAGGAAATGGATGGATGAAATGGTTAAAGGTGCTCACGATGGTATCGATAATATTCACCTTTTAGCAAATTATCATGGAAAAGGAGTAGATGCCGAAGGTGCAGAGGCTTTCGTTCTTGATTTACTTATTAGTGCGCATAAAAAATTAGTTTCAGAAGGGATTCGTGATAAATTAACATTAATTGGCAGTGGAGGGATAGTACAAGCAGAGCATGTTCCTAAAGCATTAATCTGTGGGCTTGATGCAATAGCACTCGATACACCATTAATGGTTGGCATGCAAGCAATTATGGATGGGCCCTGTATTTCTCAAGAAAATTCTAAATTTAAGTTACCAAAGAAGTTCAATACCGATTGGGGCTCTCAAAGAATTGTAAATTTAATGGCGTCTTGGCGTGATCAATTGCTTGAAATTATGGGGGCAATGGGATTAAGAGAGGTAAGAAGATTAAGAGGGGAACTTGGAAGGGCTATGTTTCAAAATAATCTTGAAATTGAAGCATTTGGCGATATTGAAGGGTTCATTCCCAAAGAGGTGATTCAATGAGTGTAGAACCTTCTGAAACGTTGGTAAAAAAGGTTACACACTTATTACATGATGGTTATTCTGGTCGCGCTAAAGGTGTTTTTGAAATACCACCTGCCTTAGGCGATTTTCGTTGGACTCCTGAATTAAT
>CAZMJH010000287.1:0-1690 GCA_964566595.1 uncultured Candidatus Poseidoniales archaeon | reverse complement strand
TGGCGCAGTCAACCCAACTTCCCAATTTTTAGCAGTATCTGAACATGAGAACTCTAATTCAGTTCCCATCTCATTTTCATCTTCATCATCTGCCATTTGAGTCATCCAAGCTTCATCAGGTACTCCGGGGAATGCTGCACCAAGGTGTAGCGGAACTAATCCTGCTAGAATTTTATGACCCTCTTCACAAGGAATATTTGAGGGCGCTATGGAAATTCCAGTTTTTAAATTACCTCTGTCAGAAGAATATACAGGGATGCCACCAAATGTAGTTTCTAAGTCAAGATCACCACCTATTGCAATGCTTCCTTCGGTAACTGCAGCAAGATTCATTCCTACACCAATCATTTTTTCTCCATCTGCTCGAGTTACTTTTACTTGAGCAATGGACATATAAGCACCAGGAAGTGTTGGAGTTACTGTCATTATTGCTTCTCCATTACTGTCTGAAGTCAAAATTTCTTCTTTCATAACTTCTAATGGTCCATCTGTAATGAAACTATCAATTATTGCAGGGCTTGGTGTATTACTATCCCATGAATTTAATCTGCAATATTCCCATTGACCCCATTCAAAACTTTCGACATCCCAACTGTACCAAGTGTTTTCTTCATTATCTTCATCATCTTCATCAGTATCGTGAGTTCGTTCAAAACCCTCTCCACCTTTGTATACAAAATAATGATAGTAGAAGTTAGCATTTTCATCTTTATATTCTATTGTAATGTCATATTCATTATCACTTGAATCATAATCATGATCTATCCATTCAGTTTGTTCTGTATCATACCAATCAATTTCATCAGTTTGTCCATCCCCCCAATTAATGTGCATGTAATCAACATCTAAGGTATCATAACCTCCACCATTATCTGATTCCCATTCTCGAGTTTGTAATTGCAAAGTAATTCTGTTTTCATTTTCATCAGCAATCCATCCAGAAGAGAACATACAATCTGGCGTTCCTGGCATAGGAACTTGTTGAGTTCTTTCAAACTCAATTCCAGAGTTTGTTTTTCCACTTGTGGTTACTTCTGCAATACCTATGTCACCATTGGCATTAGATATGTCTACAGCCCATTCTTGAGAATTACCTTCTGCTTGGAAAGAATGTTGGAATGTTAATTGATCGTAAAGATAAATATCATCTCCATCGTGTCCTCTTGGATTTATTTCAACTTCTAAATCTCCATCAATGTCATCACCATCATAATTTCCAATAATAAGTTCTGAATTATCTGTATTAATCAAAATATCACCTTCGATTTCAAAATTTTCAACTGCATCTAAAGCAACCTGAGGAGAAGCTCTAATTATTGCTAAATCCACTTCAGCACCTTCAATAGGACCGCTATGTGAGTATGCAACTGCTTTAACATTGTAATCACTATTTACATTTGTAGTTTCATCTTGACTAACTAAAACACCAACTGCTGAAACAATAAACATCTCATCATTATTTTCCCATACTGCAGATTCTAACAAGGAAGGCATTAATTTTTCAAATTGAATATTAGCGTAACCAACTTTACAATCATCACATGGTGGTACAAAATTTATCAACGGTTGTGTAAAACTCCATTCTGCATCTTCTATAGTTGAAGCAGTTAAACGCCCATAATATCTAAAATCATTTCCTTCTCTTTCTAAATCTGTATTTTCAACATCTCCATGATTGTTAGTCATAGCA
>CAZMJH010000286.1:0-1713 GCA_964566595.1 uncultured Candidatus Poseidoniales archaeon | reverse complement strand
TGAATATTGACGATAAAAGTCCATGATTTTCTGAAGCTTTACGCATTGTCGTAGATTCTCCTCCTGGCAATACAAGTCCATCTAATTTCAAATCATGGTTATTAATCTCTGAACGTAGAGGTATCACATCAATATCCACACTCAATTCCATTGCTGCATTATATAATGCTTCAGCATGTTCATGACGTGCGCCCTGCAACATTGCCAATCCTATTCGAATTACCACATTTGGGCCGTTAAGGTAATTGCATATGAGGGCTTGCTTAACGCTTTGTTGAATAACCCTCACTTGATAGACGGTATCATGCCCGAACCACCATCAAGAGAGGAGAGGGATTTAGAAAATACACCATCAATAGCAATTGAAGGTGAATGCTATTTAGTTCCTGGGCCAGTAAAAATGTCAAATAAAACTCTCAACTCAATGTCTTGTCCTGTTATGACTGCAAGAGGCACTGAATTTCGTGATGTGATGGCTGAACTAAATGGATTACTACGCATTGCTTTTAACTTATCACACTCAAATTTTGAACGTGGAACTGAATCATTTCAAGGTGATGATAATTATTCAATAATCATTGTAAGTGGTAGTGGTACTGCAGCAATGGAAATGGTAATTGCCAATAGATTTTCAAAAGAAGATTCGCTATTAGTGCCCACAAATGGTAAATTTGGAGAAAGAGTTGCTGAATTAGCAAATACTTTTTCACAAGTAAATAATTTAAAATTTGAATGGGGGCAATCATTTGATTTGAATGTAATAGAAAAAGAACTATCAACTGGAAAATATTCAGGTTTAGCAATTTGCCATAATGAAACTTCCACTGGAATTACTCAAGATGCAGAAGCACTAGGTTTGCTTGCAAAAAAATACAATGTATCTTTAATTCTTGATGGGATAACGAGTGTTGGAGGTTTGCCTTTATTTCCTTCAAAATGGGGTGCTGAAGCTGTAGTAGTAGGTGCGCAAAAATGTACAGCAGGACCTAGCGGAATTGCAGCAATTGCAATAAATAATTCATTTGTAAGTGGTATGGGTGAAAGGAAAAATTCGGGCAAAGGAAATCCCACATATTATCTAGATTTAATCCCTGCATTAAAAAAAGCAACTGATGATCAAACCCCTTGGACACCTGCAATAAATTTAGCATTAGGATGGCTTACAGCATTAAGAGAACTAAAAGATGAAGGATTAGAAAATCGATGGGATAGATGTGAAAAATTATCAAGTGGTGTACAAAAATTATTTTCAGATTTAGGGTTTACTCTCTTTGCAGAAGAAGGGCATAGATCTTCAACAGTTACTGCTTTATTATATCCTGAAGGTGTTGACGATAAATGGCGTACTCGACTTGCAAATATATACAAAACACATGTAATCGGTGCACAAGAACATATGAAAGGAAAAATGTTTCGAATCGGTTCAATGGGAACTACTAGTATAGATGAAATGATTGAGGGCTGCAAAAGAATGATTGCTTGTTTTTCTGATTTCGGAATAGAGCTACCAGATTTAAATGTGGAGAGTTATTTTCAATGATAAAATTACCAGATGAAACATTAGAGATGAGTCCACCTCTCCCAAGGAAAAAACCTAATCCTAGTTCAGTTGTTTTAGGCAGATTCCAGCCCTTTCATAAAGGACATATTGCATTAATCGAATGGGCATATGAACAAACACCAAAACGAGTATATTGGGAAAAACAACTCGAA
>CAZMJH010000285.1:0-1757 GCA_964566595.1 uncultured Candidatus Poseidoniales archaeon | reverse complement strand
AGTCATAGCCATGATTGGATTATTGTTTTGTAATGCATCTAATGCTCGTCCGAAAGCTTGTTGATGAAATGTAAAATCTTCTGCAGTCGGTAAACTTGTTCTTTCCTCACGTAATACAATAATAACATCCCAATCTTCTGGAAGAGGGCCCTCTCCTCGGAGTAAGACACCTTCATTTGCAGGTAAATTCGGATCTACAATTTTCCATCCACCTTCGCAAACAGCCCAATTATCATCTTTTGAACCAGTAAGTGTAATTTCAGCATCGAAATGAGCTTCAGATGCTAAATCAACTAAATTTGAATTTGTTAATTCAGTATCTGTGGCATTACATAGTGCTCTTAAAGCAGCAATTGAAACTGATGAAGAAGATTTCAATCCTTGACGAGCCGGAATTTCGCTTTTTACAGCCCAATATAATTTTTCATAATCTGGCAATTTATGACCATTGTTTTCCCAAACTTTGAGAACACTATCAAGTAAGCCATCAGGGTCATTCAATTCAGTTTTTGGAGGATTGTCTCTTAATGCTACTTTTGTATTCAAATTTAGTGGTAAACTTGCACCGTACCCGATACCTGCTGCATGTAAAAGGCTACAGGCACCATGTGCTTCACCAACTCCTAAAAGTGCCAATCTCACTACCTCTGGACATCCGACAACGAGGTAACACTTCAATATTCTTGGCTAAATGTGCTTATTGGAGTACCAATATGTCTACTATAAGTTGAATTATGAATTAATATTTTCATATCTTTTTTAATTTCAGTAATTGAGACGGGAATCCTATTTTCATCAAGTAATCTTACCGTTTCTGCTTGTTGTAATATCACATTTCCAAAAGTATCATTTGAATTATTCCATTCAATACGAATTAATGGTCTTTTTTCAAGTTTTATTCTACCAATATTTACAATTCTAGAATTGCCTTCTTGATTGACAATTAACACTTCATTTCCTGATTTTAATTCACTAAGATAGCGTGTTGAATAATCTCCCATCATTATGTAAGAATGAACACCACCGGCGTTAACTCTGAATGGTCTTATTGGAACAAATTCAGAATCTATCGTTTCAGCATGAATCAGAGCAAGACTTTTTGCAACAGAACCGCATAACATACCTTCGCCCTTTTCAAGAAAACTAGTTGTATCTATACAGATACGTTCTCCAATACCTTGAGTTGAAATATTTGATATTTTAACTGACTCTAAATTTAATTTTGTAGATGTTTTCTGAATGGTTTTTTCACTAGATACGTTCTTTTCTAAACATTGTGATTTTGTAATCAGTGCTAATTCTACAAGTTCTTGAGTTACAACTAATGCATCAACTCCTATTTCTAATGCGAATGCAATAGCAGGTATTTCCAATTCATTTTCAACAATTGCTGCTAATTTAGTTCCTGATGATTCTGCTGCAGCAATTAAATTTTCACATGGAATCATTTTCCAATCTTTACATTTAATTAAAATCCATTTTACACTACCGATTAGAGAAATAGCATTACTTTGGTCCTTTTCCGATGAAATAGTGACCATTTTTCCCATTACTTTTTCATTTTCATACAATTTTGAATCATTATCAATTCTAAAATAAGGATTGTTTGAATTAAGAGATTTAGATGACAAGATGTAATCTATACCATTTGGGATATTTTTGGGAAGTAATTCGATACAATTTAACCAAATTTGCATAATACCACTTATTCTAATTTTGATGTATTATTTCTGCAATTTTATTGCAACGTTCATTAA
>CAZMJH010000284.1:0-1774 GCA_964566595.1 uncultured Candidatus Poseidoniales archaeon | reverse complement strand
TTGGAGTGACATATCTTAGTGCATTAGATGGCAATCTTTTTTGATATTATTTGTATTAAATCCCAAATCATGAAATGGTTCTCCATTAGGGGTTACAGGGCCATCCCAATTAAGTGATTTAACAGGCAATTGCATCTGAGTGATAGTCTCAATTTTTTCAATAGTATCTGTATCTTCAGGTTTGACAATCCTGCCTATTTTTTGTTTGGGTGCAATCTTTTTACGTTGGGAATTTTCATCAGGATCAGGCAATCCAATAAACTCCCAAATCTTTCTTACCATCCGTAATCATATGTTCGTTATTTTGATTGGACTTAAACATCCGGTATGATTTTTCATTATTTGTTGGTTTTTCTCATTAAATTGATAATCCGAATTAAAAATCCAAATCATCATCTTCAAGTGCAGATAGCGGATCGCTTTTTGTAGTTTTATTTGTATCCAAGGATAATAAATCTGCTAATTCATCTTGTATTGCTATAGGAGTTGATTCAACTACTGGTGTTACTTGAGTTTGTTGAGGTGTAACATTCATATTTTCTTCTTGTTGTTGTGCGAGCCATGAAGCTCCATAATATGACCATTGTTCCATATTCCATCCCTCAGGTAAACCTGTTGCTGGTACAGGAGGTGTTGTTCCAGTTTGAATATTTTGTGTGGCTGGTTGTTCCACAGTTGTTTGAGCATTGTTTTGCGAATCAAATTGAGCAGTTATCGGTGCAGCATTAGGCATTGAAGCACTAAATCCCATGCCAAGTTCAACTTCTTGCCAAGATTCTTTATTTGACAAATCATTAACAGAAACTCTTCTTCCTCTTGTAAATAGAAGTAAAGGTATTGTACAAATTAAAATTAACATTAGTACTTGCACACCCAATCCAATTCCATAATCATCTTCAATGCTAGCAACTACACTTCCAATTACTCCGCCAGGTCTTGCTTTCACCTCAATTGTTATTTGAGCAATACATCTTGTTTCACCGGCCTCACAACCGTCTTCGTCTTTGACAGTTAATTGAACAATATAGTTGCCTTCATTTAAAAATTCAGGTGTAAAATTTGTTCCTTGATAATCTATATCATTATCTTTAATTCCGTCACCATTACTATCTACATTGATATCTTTGTCCCATAGATAAGCTAGATTTTCTTTATCTTCGGGCGAATCAGTTGATGTACTACCATCAAGGAAAATTTGTTCTCCAATGTATATGGATGTTGTACTCGAACTAATTAATGCACGTGCAGGTTGATTTGTTACTTCCACATCCAGTTGTGTTTTTGCTCTTGCTCCATCATCATCAACTGCATGATAGATTACAGTATATACTCCCGCACTACCCCATGAATGCATCATTTCATTCCCTTCATAATCACAATCGTCATCTGAAGAACCATTTTGATCTGAATTATCTGAAGGATTTATATCCCAACAAATTATTAGTGAATCTATATCACTTGAAGTATCACTAGCACTGCCAGTAAGAGTTATTGGCATACTTTCTCCAACAGTATGTTCTGTTGAAGTAATTTCAGCAGTAGGGTTGACATTATTTACCTTAATCCATTTTACTTCTTCAGGACTTCTTATGGAATCATCATCTAATACATCTGAAGAAATTGTATATTCTCCAGAAAGTTCCCACCATACGTGTATTTCAGAAATACTTCCAGTATCTTGTATTTGCCAAGCAACTGAATTATCTCCCATATTTATTGAACTCCATGTCCACGACAAACCCTCTATGTCATTTGGAGAATCAAATGCAAGTCC
>CAZMJH010000283.1:0-1805 GCA_964566595.1 uncultured Candidatus Poseidoniales archaeon | reverse complement strand
AAAACAATGGCGGAAATACTTGAGGGGAAGAAATTATCAGATTTTGTTTTAAGAACAAATTTGAGTAAGGATGAACAGAGAGAAGCCGAATTAAAATTAAAACAAACAGAATATACTCAACCCTCTATGCTTACAGCAGATCTGGCATTGAATAGATTACTTGAGCAACATGGACAGATACCAGATATGGTTGCTGGGCATAGCCTTGGTGAATATGCGGCATTGATGGTTTCAGGAATTTTGCAATTTCATGATGCATTACGTGCTGCTGCAGCTAGGGGTACAGAGATGGGTAATGTGGATGTTCCAGATAAAGGATTAATGGCCAGTATTACTGCACCTTATGATAAAATTGAAGAGATACTTTACGATATAGAAGAGTATGTGGTTCCAGCCAATAAAAATTCACCATTGATGACGGTGATTGCAGGAGAAACAGATGGAGTAAACAAAGCAATAGAAAAATTTGAAGAATTGGGGATTAATTGTGTAATACTACCGACAAGTCATGCATTCCATACTCGTATTGTTGCACCAGCTAATGAACCATTGAAAGATTTTTTAGAAAATTTAGAATTAAATATTCCAAAAATTCCAATCACTTCAAATTATGATGGGGAATTTTACCCTTCAAAATGTGAAGAAGGTTTTAGCCTTAAAGAAACAATACTTCCACAATTAACGCCTCAGATGTCTTCTCCCGTTGAGTGGACTAGACAAATTGAGAATATGTATGATGATGGAGCAACAATTTTTGTTGAAGTAGGGCCAAAAAGGGCTTTAACAATGTTTTGTGGACAAATATTAGAAGATTCTAATTATTGTGCTTTAATGACAAATCATCCTAAACAAGGTGGAATCAGATCATTTCTTTCCGCTTTAGGACAATTAGCAATATTAGGTAAAAACATTGAATTCCCATCTCTATCAGATGAAATTTATACACAAGCATTCAGGGCAGGACCTCTTGAAGCAACAAAGGTACCTGATGTAGTAAAATCAGTAGATGTTTCAAGACCATTAGAAGTTCTAGAAACTAAACAACCAGTTAGTACAACTGAAGTATTATCTCAACTTCCGATAGAAGATTGGATTGCAAATTTATGTTCTGAATTTAGTGGGTATCCGAGTTCAGTTTGTAAAGGTAATTTAAGTCTCAGTGATGATTTAGGAATGTCTCCAACTTCTTTAGAGAAATTGCAAATTAAAATATCTAAAGAAGCAGTATGTAATACACCACCCGATTCAGCTACAACTATTTCTCAATTAATTGATTGTATTGAATCTATACCTATTATGACTGTTAAGAAAAAGATATTAAAACCAGATACTAATTTTGTTAATAATAAGTTAAATGAAACAACCTCAGACAGGCACCTCGATCCTTATATTGTTAGTGGAATAAGTCTTGGTTTGCCAGGATTAGATCAAGTTTTTCACCCTGATGCATTTGAAAAGATTATAGCTGGAGAGAATTTCATTATGGAATTACCCGATGAATTTAAACAACGTTTACTTGATAAAAACCTTGTAAGAATTGTTAAAGATAGTAGTGGAAATTCAGAATTAGTTGCTTGTGAAAGTTTTGATATGATCCCTCAACTTGCAGGAAGGGGTGGATATTTTGATCTTGTGGAACAATACGGTATTGATTCAAAAATAACATCAGCAATGGATATTTCAACAAAACTTGCTTTTGCTGCAGGATTAGAAGCACTTCGCGATGCGGGTTTACCCTTAGTTGCTGATGAACAAGTGAGTAGTAATGGAAAGAGGCTTATTCGTGGATGGAAATTACCCACCTC
>CAZMJH010000282.1:0-1807 GCA_964566595.1 uncultured Candidatus Poseidoniales archaeon | reverse complement strand
TTGGAGCCAATAGAGAGATTCGAACTCTCGGCCTGCTGATTACAAATCAGCCGCTCTACCAGGCTAAGCTATATTGGCGTTGTACCCTCCGAAGTCTGCTCGGGTTTTGAATCTCTTGCTAGATTAATATCGTAGTTAGGATGAAATGAGTGTCTTTAGTCGGAGATTCATGACCGCAACACGTTTGGATGGGAAAGCCTGTGCGGCTGACCTTGAAGGACGACTGATACAACGTATAGTTAAATGTAAAGTTCAACCACATTTGGCTGTTGTTATTGTTGGAGATGATCCTGCTTCACATATTTACGTTAGAAATAAAATAAAATCGTGTGAAAGATTAGGAATTAAATCAACCCATATTGAGTTATCTGCAGAAACTTCACAAGAAGAAGTAGCCGATAGAATCCATTCGTTGAATGCTGATGATTCTCTTCATGGTATTTTGATTCAATCACCACTTCCCGCTCACATGGATGAAGAATCATTGACAGATTTAATTGAACCAAGTAAGGATGTAGATGGATTTCATCCAATTAATTTGGGGCGTATTGTTCAAGGTCGTCTTGATGGAATGATTCCATGTACACCTGCGGGAGTAATGGAGATGCTTAATTGGGCTAATGTTGAAATGTCTGGTAAAAAAGCAGTAGTTATTGGTCGTTCATTCAATGTGGGTATGCCTCAAGCACTTCTTTTAGCATCTAAAGGTGCTGATGCAACTGTAACTATTGTACATTCACGTACACAAGATGCAAAAGCAGAATGTCTTGCTGCGGATATAATTATTGCAGCAGTGGGAAGTCCAGAGATGGTGAAAGCAGATTGGATTAAATCGGGAGCAATAGTTGTTGATGTAGGAATAAATCGAGTTGAAGATTCTACCCATGAAAGAGGTTGGAGATTAGTTGGAGATGTTCATCCAGAAGTTGGAGACGTAGCATCATTATTATCTCCAGTTCCAGGAGGTGTAGGGCCAATGACAGTAGCCATGCTGATGTCAAATACCGTTTTGGCAACTGAAATTCAGCATCAGGTGAATGGTGAAAATAATGGTGGATAATTTAGAGTCAAATATTGAAGAATTATTATCAAGTTCCGGAGGAAAGATCCTTCATGAAATATCTGTGATGATGCGTAAACGTGCTAGATTTTTAGCAATATTTTTTACTTTTATTATATTTATGGGATACCCCTTTGCAGGTGAGTTTATTAGTTGGCTTGTAAGTGAAGATACTGGTTTTATTCCCTCATCTGATACTGAAATAATTGTACTTCACCCTGTGGAATTAATATTGTTGAAAGTGAGAATATCTGTATATTTAGCAATAATGTTGACAGGTACAGTATTTGTAGTAGATATGGCGCGACTTATGGCAAAAAATGATGTAATTAAAGAAAGAATGATTGAAGCGGATATTACATTACCAAATCCTAATTTTATGGCGTTAATGACCGCTTTAACATCTGTTGCATTAATGATTCTTGGCTCATATTATACAATAGAATACTTAGTACCTTTTTTACTTGATTATTTGGCTAAAGATGCAGCTGCAGCGGATTTATCTACTCAATGGACATTAACAAACTTCACAGGATTTATTTCCTCTCTTGTGTTTGCAAGTGCGATAGGATTTCAAGTACCACTTGTAGTATTATTATTATTGAAATTTGAAATAATAAAGAGATCTGAATTGACAAAATATCGAAGACATATATGGTTTGCAGCAATAGTTCTTGGAGCGTTTTTGTCTCCTCCCGACCCACTCTCTTTGTTACTTGTTGCAGCACCAATGATTGTTCTTTTTGA
>CAZMJH010000281.1:0-1809 GCA_964566595.1 uncultured Candidatus Poseidoniales archaeon | reverse complement strand
CTTCTTCATCATCAATCCATATGTTTGTTCGACACATACCATGTTCTCGATGAGCAACTTGAACACATTGTGCCCCACCATTATACATTACTTCTTCAAGATTATCATCTTCAAATAATGCTGCTAATTTTCCATAAGGATTTGGTTGTACACGCCCTTCTACATGATATGTAGGTGCGGGGTGTTTTTCATCTCTATATATTGTAACAACTCCATATTGTTCTAGTACTTTTTCTGCCATATTTTTCACCATTTTTTTTTTAACTAATTACTTCAAATCCAAGAATATAAATCAACATAGACATTAATGCTAAACTAGGTACAAACCAAAACCAATTCATCATTCTACCTAGCATTCTTCCACTAATTAATACAGCTATTGCTGTAGCACCTCCAAAGAAATATGCCATTATTGAATTTAAATCACCAACAACCATACCAGAGGATTTAGGTGCAAATATGCCAATCATAAATGCAATAATGGCTGGTAGCATTAATCCCACAAAGAAAATTATGAGAAATGCACTGCTTTGTAGTTCAGTATCTCTTTTATTTACTAATTTATTTAATCTAGAATATTCCTGACTCATTTCAAATAATACATCTTGCATCGGTGCATCAGATTCAAGTGATGTTAGTATTAAATTAATAACACGTTGTACTTGCTTACTACGACTTTTAACTGCCATTTCAGCCATTGCTGCATTGAATGAGGTTGCTTTACTTGCTTGAATTGCATCACTGATTAATTTTCCAAATAAATCATTACGTACTTCAGCAACTCTTGCAAGTCCTTGTTGAATACCTTCTCCTGCGCCAATATTGTCAGATAGAAGTTCGAGAACTTCTGAAATTGCATTTTCAAGGCCCCTCCTCCTCCTTCTTTCCAGAATCGGAGGAACACCTCCCCCTAATGTTGCTATTGAGATTATAATAAGCAAAAGTACGAAAGGATAATCATTAAGAACTTCAAGAAAATCTAAAATCATTAGTTAAACCCCCGGATCTTTTGTATGGGCTTTCATACCAATAAATGCCATTGCTGCAAGCGTTATCATAAGTCCAATTCTTACTACACTCATCATTGTAGAATTTGATGGTAAGTCACCCATTATTGCCCCTGCATCACCCATTAATTGGGGGGCTAAACCAATTAAACCCAATAATATTGGAGAAATCATACCGATAGATAGTAAAGATTCAGGTAGGCCACCTAAATCTTCGATATATTTTTTCATTTTTTCATTTCGCTCTTCTTCTTCTGCTGCTGCTTGCATCGATAATGTTTTCAAAATATCAGTATTTGATTTAATATTATTATACATTGTTGATAGTAATTTATTATATCCTTTAGATGCTGATTTTTTCATTAAATCCCTAAGTACAACTTCTAATTTTTTGCCCTTTTTTTGTTGCTTAATCATTTTTTGAAAATCTTCAGTTATGATTCCATAACCTCCACCAGCAATTGAATGGATTGCTGCTTCTAAACCGATACCAGAAGACATCATAATTTCTAGGGCGCGTATTGCGTAGAGTAAATCCTTAGATTCATCTTGCTCCCTCATTTCAAAACATCCTAAACAATATCTTCGATAAATTCAAACTCAAACTCTTTTGTTTCTCCATCAAATTCAAATTTGCTAAAGACAACTTTTTTTTCATTCTCTTCATAAGGTTCATGAATATATGGTTGGCCTGCTCTAAAGATTGTTAATACTTGTTTGTATTGGTCTAAATCAAGAGAACCTTTGACAGTATATACTGCACTTTCAGCACCTTCATCTATGAGGTCATCTCCTTCTCCAC
>CAZMJH010000280.1:580-1835 GCA_964566595.1 uncultured Candidatus Poseidoniales archaeon | reverse complement strand
AATTAATGATGTTAATGGAAATTGGATGCACAATTATGTTGAAGAGGGGATAGAGGTTAGTTCAATTGTCACTATTAATGAGGGAGAGAATGCATCTTTTGCTTATGCTACTGAGAAAAGTGATGGTAAACAATACATTATTGAATATTTATTTTCAGATTTAAATACACCTTTGAGAACTATTGAAACAAATCATAATACAGATATATCTTGTTTAGATTATGATAGTGAAAATAATTTATTCATTTCTGGTTCTGATGGCAGGGTTGAGATTAATATTCAGTCAGGAGAAATGATACAGGAACATGTGGAACCAGGAAGGCAAATTTTTGATTGTAAATATGGTAAGGATGGAATGTATGCCTGGTCTTCAGAGGATGGGATTAAAGTGAGAGATTCTAATCATGCGTTTTTACAGTCACTAACTTTAGGAAATTCGATTTTCGCAAAAAAAATTATTTTTGATCCAATTCTTGATATTATGAAATTACTTACCAATGAAGATGGAAATACTTTGGTGTCATACAGTACAATGGGAAATTGGAATAAAATAGACATTATGATTATTGGACATATAGTGGAAGATATAGACATTAATCCATATACAGGCGAAATTGCTGCTTCAACAAATTCTATGTATGTATCAATATACACTGATGATTGGATAGATCCAGAGGTAGAAAATTCCCCTTCTAACGATTTAGATCATGATGGTATTGATGATATAGATGATGCAGACAGAGATGGTGATGGCATTAAAAATGAAATTGACCTCATTTGCGAATCAACAACCCCCTGCAATCTTGTTGCAGATACTGAATACATCCGTAATATTGAAGTTACAGTTGATGATTCTAATTTGATTATATCGGAAACAATATTTTTTAGTATTGAAACTAGTCAAGCATTAAGACTTTTAGCTGCAGAATCTATTGATGAAGATGGATACATAGAACCTGAAGAAAGAACTTTATTCAATAACGCATTTTGTTCAAGTATAGATTCTGATTTAGTAGCAAATGCATGGTACGGCATAGTGACATTCGATAATAATTCATTAATCGCTGGTTCTGATGCTAGAATTGTATTTGCATGTGATGGATTAACTAATTTAGCACATGACACTTCAAGTAAAAGAGTAAGTTTGAGTTGGACAATTTCATTTGAATTAGCTCATAAAGTTTCATCAAATTATACTCTTTCATTTAAGTCTCCACCATCATTAAATTATGGAATGCCTACTAATTTAGTACAT
>CAZMJH010000280.1:0-570 GCA_964566595.1 uncultured Candidatus Poseidoniales archaeon | reverse complement strand
CCTTGTCATTACAGATCCAGACATTAAAACATATACAATTGAATATTGGTTTGATACTACAGCTTCATTCGAACTTGATTTTATTGGTGTTGAAGAAAAAGGAGGAATAGAAATTACTGAATGGGTGGAATATATGCAATATGCTTCATACATCTTATTTTCTATAGCATTTGTAATAATTTTGGGTTTGATTGTAATAAGATATAGAAATAGGTTTAGTATTGATGAATTAACCTCAAAGAAAAAATCTCCACCTCCTTCAAAAAGAAATCAAAAAGAATATGATTATTATAATCCTGGTAAAAGAAGTGGAGATGATTGGAATTATGGGGATGATGGAGAATACTATTATTCAGAATCTTATACTAATTATGAAAAAGCATCAGATTCTGTTAAGAAATCCAAAGTTCGAAAAGTCAAAGTAGATTCTAAGAAAGATAAGAAGGAAGAAAAGGCAAGTCGGAGAAGAATAGTACGTAAAAAGAAGGAAAAAACAGAAAAGGCTGCTGGAAAGGCTGTTGAAAAAAGCAATGATACAGATTTAAATGAAGAAATTTCTGAACCAATTGA
>CAZMJH010000279.1:0-1852 GCA_964566595.1 uncultured Candidatus Poseidoniales archaeon | reverse complement strand
TGCCCGCTTAATTCATGAGTGCTACCCCAGATTCCCTTCCAAAGAAATGGTTAATGCGACAATTTTGGCGTCTTCAACAATCTCAAGCAGTGATTTCGTTATTGTTTTGGGCAACAACATTAACTCTCTTAATTTATGCTAGAATTGAACATAGATGGGATGCGAGTGAAAAAATTGCAGGTATGCCAACTAGTTATTTTGTAATGGGAGTATTGTATGTGGGTGTGTTTTTATTTGTATTATTTATTGGGTGGCTTTATGATAAAATTTTTGCATTGTGGAAGGAGCATCAAAATGTTGTATTAGAACGTAATCCTTGGGCTACGTATCAACTAACCCCTAGAGATGCAATGATTGTAGGATATTTAAGCCAGATAATTAGAGCACAAAACAGTGATGATGAGACTATTCAAAAAGAGTGTGATTGGGTGGATAAATGGGTTGCAGCAACAACAGAGTTAGAAGTATTTGATAGAATGGTTAAGGAGTTGGATAACATATTAGATGAACCAGTACCGGAATTACATTATTTACCAGAGGGTACAGTGAGTAAAGTACGTGAAAGAATAAGTAAAAAAGAGGAACTAACATGAGTACTTGGCCAAATGAATGGGCACCATTGTCAGAGAATATATTAACAAAATTATCATCATTAAAAATGGTAATATTCGATGTCGATGGAGTATTTACTGACGGTACAATATTAAGAGATGAAGAAGGAAATGAACAGCGCCGTTTTTCTGTTTTAGATGGGCACGGAACTTCAAGATTAAGAGAAATGGGGATTCTTGTGGGGGTGGTTTCAAGAGAACCATCCGAAATAACCAAAGCCCGTATGGAGAAATTAAAATTAGATGAAATACATGTCGGCTCCATAGACAAATCAATTACATTAAAGGAAATAATCAAACGCAGAAATTTAGAGAGTAATCAAGTAGCATTTATGGGCGATGATATACCTGATCTAGCAGCGTTTTCAGAAGTAGGAATCAGACTTGCTCCCGCCAATGCTCAACCACAAATTCGAGAAAAGGCAGATTGGATAAGTAATGCTTTAGGGGGCAATGGAGCAGTAAGGGAGGCTTGTGAAGTGATAATTTACGCAATAGAGTCTAGCCGCCAAAGTGATTAGTAAAAACACAGAGGAGTAATCATGGGGAGTAACCTAAAAGACGTAGTTGATTCTGGAAGAGTGTACATTATTGCTGAAATCGGGCAAAATCATCAAGGCGATATTAATCATGCAAAAAAACTCATTAAAAAAGCAGCGGAAGCAGGAGTAAATGCAGTAAAATCACAAAAGAGACACACGCGTACTTTATTGACACCAGAAGAATATGATCGGCCTTACGACTCACCTAATGCTTTTGCAGATACATATGGAAAGCATCGAGACGCTCTTGAATTATCTGTAGAAGAGCATTTGGAATTAAAACAAGAAGCTGAAAGTTATGGATTGGATTATTTTGTATCACCATGGGATCCAGTTTCAGCAAGTCAAATGAATGAAGTTGGAATGCCATTAATGAAAATCGCATCAGCATCAATTACAGATAAGGAAACAATAGATGCCGCTTGTGAAGGAGGAGCTCCCCTAATATTTTCCACTGGTATGAGCACTGAAGAAGAAATAGAACAAGCTGCCAATTGGATAAGAAATGCAGAGATAAATGTACGTTGCATACTTCATTGTACTTCGACATATCCTGCAGAATTTAATCAATTAAATCTTAATTATATACCAGTCTTACAAGAAAAATATTCAGATTTTATTATTGGTTTTAGTGGCCACCACAGGGGCATATCTATGGATATTGCAGCAGTAACATTGGGCGCAAAAATCATTGAAAGG
>CAZMJH010000278.1:0-1859 GCA_964566595.1 uncultured Candidatus Poseidoniales archaeon | reverse complement strand
TTGCTAAAATATCTTCATCTAGTAGTGGCATGACAAGTAAAAGTGAAGAAAATGCAAGACCTCCTCCTCCTACACAGGGAAATAAGGTGCATGAAGCACCTCCAACAAGTGCTGCAAGAATAGCTCCTCCAATTAATGCACATTCCGAATCTTCACCTTCAGTTCGTGAGGCACCACCCTCTGGTCCTCCCGCAAATGTGCCCCCCTCATCTGGCCCACCTTCTGGCCCACCTTCTGGCCCACCTTCTGGCCCACCAGCAAGTGCGCCACCAAAATCTGCTTTCAAACCACCAACAACAGGATCTTCTGGTGGCTCATTCAAACCACCTTCATCTGGTCCACCTTCTTAAAATTGGAAGAGTGATAATAAATTAATTTTTCAAAAGGTAGTAATAATGACAAATTCTCTTGATAATGTATTAAAACACCTTGAAAATAATGAATCAATAGTTTATCCTACATCTACATTGCCTGCACTTGGGTGTAAACCTCAAAAAATAGCACTTGATAGATTATTTGAAATAAAAAATAGATCTGAAAATTTACCTGTTAGTTTAGCAGTATTGGATTTAGAACAAGCATCTGAAATAGTAATATGCAACAAGTTGGCAACAGATATTATAGATTATTTTCCAAAAGGAAGTTTAACACTATTATTGCCAGCAAAAAATGCATTAGATAAGAGATTGGGAGGCAATTGGGTTGGAGTTAGGCCAGTTGTTGACAAGCGTGCTAGAAACTTAATTAGTGCAAGCGGACCTATTACAGCAACAAGTGCAAATAAAAGTGGGAAAAAACCACAAAAAGATTGTGAAAAAGCGGCTAAGGATTTGAAATTGAATGATAATCAATTTATCTCGGGTGTAACAAACGGGGGGGCTCCAAGTACACTTGTAAAAGTAGATACAAAGGTAACCGTTATGAGAGAAGGCATAATCTCAAAGAAAGAAGTGGTCGCTTGGTCGAAGAAAATAATTTGAAACTTTGGCATGACGCGGGACGTGTTGCGAGACGTACTTTGGAAAGTGTAAAAGACGAAATTAAACCAGGAGCATCTTGGCATGATGTAATTGAAAAAGCAGAAAAATACATCATAAGACACGGCGGAAAACCTGCATTTCCTACAACTATTGCTGTTGATAATGTTGCTGCACATTTCACAACAGATCATAAATCCACTCCTTTAGAAGGATGGGAGGATAAAATGATTTTTGAAAAGGGTCAATTAGTAAAATTAGATGTAGGGGTCCAAATTCATGGTAGAATTGGAGATAATGCATTAACAATAGAGGTCGGCAATGGATCAAATCATACAGAACAAATTCGTGCATCGCGAGAATCAAGAGATTCTGCAATAGAACAAATGCATCCCGGTACTCCATGGCATAAAGTTGGAGCTGCAGCAGAACAACCAGTAATCGATGCTGGTTTTACATCCATAAGAAACCTATGTGGGCACCAATTGAAAGTAGGAGAATTACACGCAGGAATTAGTGTACCTTCGTATCGTTGTGGAGCAGATCATATTGGATTTCAAGGAACAGTTGAATCAAATTCATTTTATGCGGTAGAACCATTTAATACAACAGGTAAATCTGGACTTATTGAAAATGTTCAACCAAGTAATTCAAGTAATATATACAGAGTAACTGGAAATTTAGATATTCGTAAAGCATTAGCCAAAAATAAATTAAAACCATTAGGGGCCCAATTAGCTAGAAATTTAGAATCAAGATATAGTAATTTACCATTTGCAGAACGTTGGGCATTTCCAATACTTGAGAAACCGTTTCCAGAAGCGGATGAAGAAAGTAGACAAAGTAAGTGGAATGCATTAGTGAAGAAATTAATTAGTATAC
>CAZMJH010000277.1:0-1873 GCA_964566595.1 uncultured Candidatus Poseidoniales archaeon | reverse complement strand
GCAGGGTTAGCTGCAGCATATCAAATTCCAATTCCAGAATTAATACCCTTTGTAAAAGTCGTAATATTACTTCTCTGGATTGCAGCAGCAAGTGCTCTAATTCTTTTACCTGCAATATTTGTAACATTAGAAAAAACAGGGATTGGCACCCTTGGAGGATCTACAGCTTTAGCACGCAAAATAGGATTGGGGAACAAATCCAAGGAAATGCTTGATGCAGATTTAATCATAAAGAATAAATCTAAACAAGATGCGTGGTAGGTCCGTGAAAGAAGTCGATATCGTCGTAGTTGGGGCCGGACCGATTGGAGGATATTTTGCTAGGCGGATGTCAGAATTAAATTGTACAGTACTAATATTAGAAGAGCATCTAGAAATTGGAAAACCGTTTCAATGTGCAGGATTGGTCAATCCAGCAGCCATGGAAAAGGTGGATTTATATGATACAATTTTATCTGAAATAGATGGTGCAGTCATGCATAGTCCGTATGGTACAACAATTAAAATTGGAGAACCAAATAAAGTAAGAACATATACTGTTTGCCGTAAGAAATTTGATCAAGCAGTTGTTCAACAAGCATTAGAAAAAGGTGCAGAATTATGGTTAAATTGTAAACCAATTGATACAGAATATAATGAAGATAGCATATTTATTAAAGCGAAACGAGGAAATGATTTGGTAGAAATAAAGGCTAAATTATTAGTTGGTGCAGATGGAGCACACAGTTGGGTTCGTAGGCAACATCGCATGGGTTATCCAAAAGAATTCATGATAGGTTATCAAATTGAAGTTACTGGTTATGAGACAGAACATAGAATGTTAGAAATGTTTACTGGAGAAGATATTGCTCCAGGTTTCTTTGCGTGGGCAATTCCAAATGGAGACACACATAGAATCGGAATGTGGAGTCGTGCTGAAGATTTAGATGGCAGAAGTTGTGAGCAATTACTTTCCTTTTTAATGCATAAATCAAAATGGGCTGAAAAATTCAAAAATTGCCAAGAAACAGGAAGATTCTGTGGGCCAATACCCTCTGGAGTGGTAATGAAACCTGTAGAAAATAGGATTGTTCTAGTCGGTGATGCCGCGGGGTTGGCCAAACCTACTACTGGGGGAGGTATTGGGCCAGGGATTAAGCAAGTGGACCTAATTGTTGATGATTTATCAATAGCAGTTCATAAAAATAATTTATCTCAGAAAAAACTACTTAAAGTAACAAAGGGATATGCTAAAATGAAAAAAGAGTTTGAAAGAATACGTTCTCTTCGTGATTTCTTTGTTACATCAAGAAATGATCAAGAATTAGAAGAAATATTCAAAATATTCTCAAGACCTGAAGTTATAAAATTAATTAATGAAAAAGGAAATATTGAAAAGCCATTATCCCTAGGTCTTTCGATGTTAAAAAATGTACCTGAGTTTCGTAAAATGGCAATTAAAGCAGGTTTTATTGTTATGTTTTCATAACAGCAAGATTATCTATCGGTATGGTTTACAAGGCATATGGGATTGAGGCGAAGCGTTCTAGTTTTCATTATAATAATCAGTATTTTACTCTCTGGTTGTACATTACCAAATCAAGAAAATGAAGAAGAAATAGACAATATTGTTTCAATTCCTGAAGTCACAAATCTATTTCCAGAATTATTTGTTTCAGATACACAAGTTGGATATGGAGAATATGCCAGATTAAATGGATCCATTACTGATGAAAATCCAGGTGAGGTCACAATATACATCACATTGATGCCTGAAGGAGGAAATAGTGATGATTTGGAAGCATTGCTTCCATTTAATGCAAAAGAGGATGGAACATGGACAAGAGCTCTGCCAATTGAAGAACCTGGTAGTTGGCTCATTGGAGTTTATGCA
>CAZMJH010000276.1:0-1893 GCA_964566595.1 uncultured Candidatus Poseidoniales archaeon | reverse complement strand
TATGATTTAGAGGAGAATTATGATTTTATTCCTCTTGAACGAATATCTACAACAGTTTGGATTATCAAAAAAACATCTTCTCCTGAGGTATTTTCTCAATTAGAACAGGATGCTACTGTACGTTGGATTGATAATTTAGCATTAGGATGGAAACTACATCCTTCATTATACCCCCTGGATAATGTTGAAACTATGAGTGCATTAGTGGTTCTTTCACCAGAAATAGGTGATGAAGATATTGGCATATTTGAGAGAGATTTGAGTGAAAAAGGTATTGAAATAATTTCTTGCGGAATTACTGAGTGTCAAATTAGAATTGATGAGACAAAATCTAATCAATTAGAAATCTTACTTTTAGAGGATAGAATTTTATGGATCGAACCTAGTGTATCTTATGTTCTTACAAACGCCCAAGCGAGTGAACAATCAGGTGTTCAAGCATTATTATCTGATTGGAATTCTGGTTTGAATGGCAGTGGAGAAACTGTGTCTATTGTAGACACAGGTTTGGACATGGATCATAGTGATATTGTAAGTCAATTAATAGCAGTTCAAAACGGCTTTGGGCTTGACAATAATCCAGCCGATTCAATTTCTGGACACGGTACGCATGTTGCCGGAACACTTTTGGGAGATGGAAGTGGAGAATCTGAGGCTGTAGGAATAGCTCCAGCAGCAATATTGCAGATGTATCAATTAGAACATAATCAACAAGGAGTAATTGGTAGAATAGGTTCAATTTACAATATCATGCAAGATGCTTATGATAATAATGCTAGGTTTCAATCTACAAGTTGGGTTTCTGAAAATGCAGGAGGTCAATATAATGGAGATAGCCGTAGTGCAGACAAGTTCCTTTGGAACAATCGCGATTTTATTGCCATATATTCTGCAGGAAATAATGGAAGTAATGGACAAAATACAGTTGCAGCACCATCTACAGCAAAGAATGCAATTTCAGTAGGAGCATCAACAGATGCAAATATTTCCTCAGTTGCATCATTTTCAGGGCAAGGGCCTACGCTTGATGGTCGCATTAAACCAGATCTTGTAGCGCCTGGAGAGAATATTTGTTCTTCAAGGGCAGAAGAAGCAGTCTCATCTATAGGTGTAGATTGTACAGGTGCATTTCATGCAGATGGTACAACTCCGTTACACACTTCATTATCGGGGGCAAGTCAAGCAACTCCTGTTGTCAGTGGAGCTGCTGTATTAACACGTCAATATTTACGTGAGGAATTGGGAATTACTTCTCCTGGAAGTGATTTAATACGCGCAATCTTAGTTCATGGTGCTGAAGATTTAGGCACTCCTGATGTACCAAATCCATTAGAGGGATGGGGCAAATTAAACCTTGAAAATTCACTTTATCCAACTCATTCAGAAGTTCCTTTGAATACATGGTTTGATGAGTCCCAAACACTTGATCCAGGAAGAATGTTCATTTATGCATACGATTTAGATTCTAGTTATGGCTTAGATGTAACTTTGGCTTGGAATGATGAAGATGTAGCACCTAGTTCTCTTCAGACATCACCGAAATTATTGAATGATTTAGATTTAGTAGTTATTGCACCAAATGGCTCTACCTATTTGGGTAATGATTTTCTTAATGGAGTTTCAAGAGATGGAGGTTTGGCAGACAATTTAAACAATCTTGAACGTATTCGTATAAATCCAACACAATCATCTTCTACAGGAGTTTGGCAAATTCAAGTACATCATAGAGGAGGTAATTCTCAACCGTTTTCAATTGTTGTAACTGGATTAGGGCAAGAAGAGTCGGCTAGCGATTTATCTTCAATTTTGGATAGCTTGTGGATTATTGAAACTACACCTATGGTCAATACTGGTGTTTTAGTTCGCGCTAGTTGGGCTAATCAAGCGAATTTT
>CAZMJH010000275.1:0-1915 GCA_964566595.1 uncultured Candidatus Poseidoniales archaeon | reverse complement strand
TTTCCACTAGTTTAGCCTCTTGCAATTGTTTTAAATGGTGATAAAGATGGTATCTAGTCACCTTAATTTCTTTTTCTAATTCTACTGTAGCCATTTCTTCTTTAGCACGTAATATGTTGTACATTGCAGCACGAGTAGGGTGTGCAAGAGCAATTTGTTTAGGGTCTCCGCGAATCTTCGACATAACAACCGCGAGCATAGGTAACCGTTAGAGATATATCAATTGGTCGCCAAATCAATTATTTATTCAAGGCCAAAATCACTTCTTTTGAGTCATCATAAAGTTCTTTGAAAATGTTTGAAATTACTGAAAACATATTGAATTTACTAATTTTTTCTTCACCAGAAAGATTTGATTTATTATCAAATTGATAGGCCCCTAATTTCATTGCGTTAAGAATTACTAAAAGTACTGAAAATTCATGCGCTAAAACATTAAGCCAAATCTGATCATTTTTCCCTGAAATAACAGAAAAGACCAATATTAATGTTAAAGAAATTGATAAAACTAAATTTTGAATTACAACGATTCTAGTTTTCTTAGATAATTCACATAGTGAGGAAATAAGATCGGGCCTCTCAGAAGGAATCATTACATCAGCAGCATCCAGATTTAATTGTTCTTTATTTCCCACCGAAATCCCAATATCTGCTTTAGCCATAGCTGCAGCATCATTGAATCCATCTCCTGCCATGAGGGTGATGTGGGTTACAGATCGTTGTTTAACCCAATCTACTTTTTGTTCAGGCGTTAAACCACCTCTGCAAATTTCTACGGGAATTCCTAAATCATTTGCAGTTTTATTTACAGATTCTTGATTATCTCCACTAAGTAATTCAACTTTAATTTGCTGCTTATTTAAATTTGAAATTAATTTAGAAGAATTAGGGTTTAAAGAATCAGAAGCAAAACCAAAAGCGGCCATTGCATTTTTCCCTTTTGTTAATATCGAAATTCCTGTGGCTTCAATTTTTTCTAATTTTGTTAAAAGGTCTTTTGGAATATTGTATCCTTGTTTTTTAATCCAATCTAAGTTTCCAATAGCTACATTTTCACCATTGTATGTTCCACTCACTCCCCCATCACCATCAATTAAATTTTGAATTTTGTAAGGTGAAATTTTCTCTTCATTGCTTTTATCAATGATGGCTGATGCATATGGATGATTTGAAGATAATTCTAAACCTGCAGAGATTCCAATAATTGTTTTCATTCTAGAACCTTTAGTTGAAATAATTTCTGTTATTTGTGGTCGTCCTTCTGTTAAAGTGCCAGTTTTATCTAGTAATGCAAGATTAACTTTAGCAATCCTTTCTAAAACATCACCCCCTTTAGCAACAACACCTTTACTTGAAGCCATTGAAATTGAAATTGAATGAGGTATAGGTGCGCAGATTAAAAGAGCACATGGACATGCTGTGACCCATAATAATAATATGATTTTGAAACGACTCCCATCTCCTATAATTGATTCGGGAAGTATTAGCGCCACAAAAATCGATCCAAAAAGTACTAGTGGGACCCATATGTTTGTAAATAATTCTAATATTGTATGCAATCTTGTTGGTGCTTCTTGATATTGTTTTGTTGTATCAATTAATTCGTTTAAACGCGTATTTGATCCAGTTGCAGTCGTTTCTACTATTATTGGTCCACGAGTTAAAATTAACCCTGCTTCAATAAAATCACCTTTAGTGAGCTTTTGTGGTAAAGATTCACCTGTTAATGCGGATTTATCAACTAAGCCATTTCCAGAAACGATATTTCCATCTATTGGTATTATTTCTCCAGTTCTAATTTCTATATGGTCTCCAATATTTAATAGTCCAACAGGAATTATTTCAGATTTTTGATTATTGCCAAGCTCGTTTTCAGAATCAGAAGTGAGTTTTAATGATTTAATTTTTACAATAT
>CAZMJH010000274.1:0-1933 GCA_964566595.1 uncultured Candidatus Poseidoniales archaeon | reverse complement strand
CCCATGGATTCAAGTTCATTTACAATCCAATTTCGAGCATTTTCATTTGCAGTGGAGTCTATTCTTCGATAACCAAAATTAGCTAGAGTGGCCATGTTGTCATAGGCATCACTACCTTCTGGCCATGAAGGAGGAGTTCCAATTTGAACGTCATCAAATTCAATATCACCTGGAAGTAAAATAGATAGGAACAGAGTAATCATCAAAAATTTGCCGTGAAAGTGCTGAGCCATTGATACTATAATCGAAGGCACCTATCTTGAATTTTCTTATTAGTAGTAAAAAGCAATATTATAGATAATAAGTTCTAGATATTATATTTAAAATTTATTGCTTATCTGTTAATCGTTATAAATTATTAATCTAATAATGTCCTTTTTTTGTAAAATTTCCTCATTTATTAAACAACAAACCGATGCGTTTATTAAGGTAGCCATACTTTGTTATGTTGGTAAGACAAAAGGAAGAGAGAGCATGATTCAGATTATTAAAACCAGGAGGGATATACTTTCGTAGAGTTGATGATGATCTGAGGTGCACTTTGTTCACAAATGTTCAATAACATATCTTGTCGTTGATAAAATTCCTTTGAATTTTTGATGCCATATGCGAAATTTTGCAAAATGGTTCGCACATCAAAACATAATCACAGGAATGGTAGAGAATGGTGGCCCCAGTTGGAGAGTTGGTGTAATGGATAGCACAACGGGTTACGAACCCGTAGATACCGGTTCGATTCCGGTACTCTTCACCAAAGTACAATTAAAGAAAAAATAAAAAATAAAAAAGGAGGAAAAAAGATGACGAATATTAGCAAATATACGATTAGTATAATGGGTAGCAAATTTATTAAAGAATTCAATATTTATGCTATTTCCCAAGATAAAGAATGGAGACCTACAGAGAAAGCTATGAACGCTTTTTCAAAAGAAGAATGGAGTAAATTCAAAGAATGGATGGAATTTAGGAAGAATGTTACCTATGAAGAAATTGTTGATTGGGAATTTGATGAAGAAGAAATAAAATATTATTTTCCTTATGAATATTGGATTAAGAGAGCAGAAATAATTGAAGATTCAGGAGACATGTTCATCACATTTAAAGAGGCAATAAAATCTTCAAAAGAAAAATCTGAATTTATAGAAAAATGGTATTGTGGCTTTTGTCACGGCATTCCTTCAGAAAATGAAGATTGGGGAATTAGAATCGATTGTTGTGATCATGGTTGTGACCATGAAGAACATTGAGGTGATAAAATGAGTAAAGATAAAACAATGAAAGAAATATTGAAAGGAATGTTAGAATTGATTGAAAAAATTAAGAAATGTATAGATATTCAAACAGATTTGAATGCTTATAGATTAGAAGATTGGAAAAAAATGGACAAGGATTTTGGATTGCATATTGATGAAGATGAAACTACTTGGCCTGATGATTTCGAGGAGGAATGGGAATGAATGTAAAAAATGATGTTAAAATATTTTATCCTGCATGTGGTCATGATTTTTGGAATGGTGGAGGATTAGGTGGCTCTCTAAGATTAATTAGACAAGCCATGAATGGTAATGGGCCTATATCGGACAAGATTCCCACATCATTAGATGTTGTTTATTGTGATATTAATCCTGAAATTACTATTCATAAAATTAAAAGAGTAATTGATATTTTAATGGGAAACCAGATTAATAATTCTAGAACACGATATTTTTCAGAAGCTATAACGCAGTTAAATTTCAATAGGGAGCCCGATGTAAATTTACCATCTGGTGGTCCTGAGGAATGGAAAACATGTGTTTGGATGTATGAATTAGTTGGAGAACTAAATGGCATAAATATTCGATTTAGATATTTTTCAACTAGTTATCAACAAACTATGTATTATTTGTGGAAACATGGATGGAAATTAGAAAAAGATGATGTTATATTACTTGGA
>CAZMJH010000273.1:0-1956 GCA_964566595.1 uncultured Candidatus Poseidoniales archaeon | reverse complement strand
AGTTCACAAAAAGCAACTTGAAAATGCATCCTGCAACTTGACTAAACGTGGAATTGCAATACGAAAAGGGTGGATATTCAAGGCACAGCAAAATATACCTCTCGACAAACTCACAGATATATCCATACATGAAGGGCCAGTGCTCAACCTTTTCGGGATTGTTAGAATATCAATCGAGACTGCAGGCGCAACCCCCTTCTCGCTAATTGGCCTCAATAAATCCACCACTGCCCAATTCCGAGACATTGTCATGGCGCAGCGTGATTCTCAGTCTGGATCTCTAGTTACTGGTGAACAGGAAGGACAATCCGACGATGTCCTTATTGAAATCAGAGATATATTACAAGAGATTAAAGTTAATCTCTCTAAGAAAGAGTAATCGAATTTTGCTTGATGCGTAAATGATAATTTTAGAGTAGATTTTTAGTCTTAAATTACACCTTGATTTAACATTGCATCTGCTACTTTCAAAAATCCAGCAATATTTGCTCCCATCATATAATTTCCAGGATGTCCATATTCTTCTGCTGTTCTTGCACAGGTCTCATGAATTTTTACCATAATTGCATCTAGTTTTGCATCTACCTCATCTCTGGACCAATTAATCCTCATAGAATTCTGTGACATTTCTAATCCTGATGTTGCAACACCTCCTGCGTTACTTGCTTTGCCTGGTGCATACAAAATTCCTGCTTCAATAAAATGATCTATAGCCTCAGGAGTAGAGGGCATATTGCTTCCTTCACATACCACATATACTCCATTTGAAAGTAAATTTTTAGCATCATTAGAATTTATCTCATTTTGGGTAGCAGCAGGTAAAGCAACATCTGCATCTATATTCCACAAGGGGTTGTAATCCAAATTATGGTCCACAGGAGTATATGTTGCATCACTAAATTCTTCTGCATATTCACTGATTCTCCCTCTTCTTACATTTTTTAAATCCATAACCCATGCTAATTTTTTTGCATCAATACCTGAGGGATCATGTATAAATCCCCCTGAATCGGACATAGTAATAATTTTAGCACCAAGTTGAATTGCCTTTTCGGCAGCAAATTGAGCAACATTTCCTGAGCCTGAAATTAAACAAATTTTATTTTCAAATGT
The DNA here is from genome assembly GCA_964566595.1 of uncultured Candidatus Poseidoniales archaeon. Classification (GTDB taxonomy): domain Archaea; phylum Thermoplasmatota; class Poseidoniia; order Poseidoniales; family Poseidoniaceae; genus MGIIa-I. The sequence continues at coordinate 843 of CAZMJH010000273.1, read as the reverse complement.
TTCTCCCTTTGTTTTTAACATTTCACGGGCAAAATATACTTGACCATAACCTGTAGCTTCAGGACGAATTAAAGAACCACCATAAGACATTCCTTTACCAGTTAAGACGCCTGTAAATTCATTTCTAATTTTACGATACATCCCATAAAGATAGCCTATTTCTCTACCCCCTACACCTATATCTCCTGCTGGAACATCAGTATCAGGACCAATATGTCTATTCAATTCAAGCATAAATGATTGGCAAAATCTCATTACTTCGCCATCAGATTTCCCTTTTGGATCAAAATCTGAACCACCCTTACCTCCTCCCATTGGAAGTGTTGTGAGGCTGTTTTTGAAAACTTGTTCAAATGCAAGAAACTTAAGTATCGACAAATTAACACTAGGATGAAACCTTAATCCTCCCTTATATGGGCCGATTGCACTATTCATTTGAATCCTAAATCCTCTATTAACATGTACGTTTCCATCATCATCAGTCCAAGGAACTCTAAATTGCATTATTCTCTCAGCTTCAATAATTCTACCTAAAATATTAGCTTCAACATATTCAGGATGACGTTCCATAACTGGCCCCAATGAATCAAGCACCTCTTTCACTGCTTGATGAAATTCTGGTTGGTTAGGGTCTCTAGCTAGCATAGTTTCATAGATTTTCTCTATCATATTAGCATCTCGGATATCTTGCCCACTAAACAAATACTTGTAATGTTTTTTACTCTATTACAATTGAAATGATTTAAAGTCCACGAGATAAAAACCTATCAAGGCGATTTAAGAGATTTTCATTTTCGCCCATACTCATCGCTCTTGACCTTATAGACTGTTCAATCATTGAAT
>CAZMJH010000272.1:1028-1960 GCA_964566595.1 uncultured Candidatus Poseidoniales archaeon | reverse complement strand
CAAAGATAAGCAATCCAGCAAGAATTAGCCTCAGCCTTCGGTCAAGCATGTTAGGGGCTAATGGACTCCTCTCAAAAGTCCTACTGTTTAGCGAACGTTAACAGCCATTCCTACTGCCTGATCTAGAGAGTCAAGAGAATGTTCTCGTAATTTCTTTTTAAGACCTTTAACAATTGATTTTGTAGTGCCTGCACCTTCGAATACGAATGCGGAATAAAATTGAACTAAGCAAGCACCATTGATGATTTTCTCCCATGCATCATTAGCATTAGAAATCCCTCCAACCCCAATAATGGGAAGTTGGCCTTCAGTTTCTTGATAAAGTAATCTTATGACTTCAGTACTGCGTTCTTTCAAGGGTTTACCGCTCAAACCTCCATCTTCATTTACAAATTTTTGTTCTGAATTAGAATTTACTTCAGGCCTTGAAATTGTTGTATTTGTAGCAACAATACCACTAAGTCCCGCAGAGCGTACAGTTCTTGCAATTATCGTTAACTGTTCATCTTCTAAATCAGGAGCAACTTTAACTAAAAGTGGTTTAGGATTCATACTGTGTTCTTTTGCACATTCGTTATTTTGTTGCATACATTTTTCAAGTAAACCAGCTAAGTATTCATCCGTTTGCAACTCTCTTAGGTTAGGAGTATTTGGAGAAGACACATTAATCACAAAAAAATCAGTATGGTTCCATACTTTTTTGATTGACCCACAGTAATCTTCTGCAGCATCTACATTATCTGTAATTTTTGATTTCCCTAGATTTACAGCTATAGGAATTTTTGGCCAAAGGCCTTTATCTTTGATTTGTTTCATTCTTTCTGCTGTTTTTTCTGCACCATCATTGTTGAATCCCATTCTGTTGATTAAGGCTCTATTTTTCCAATTACGAAACATCCTAAACTACAAAACCCAATCCCCCCCATCCCTAT
>CAZMJH010000272.1:0-1018 GCA_964566595.1 uncultured Candidatus Poseidoniales archaeon | reverse complement strand
GTTTTGGATTTCCTGATTGAACATGTAAAGTAACACCTCCAACTTCTGCAAAACCAAAACCAAGACATTCCCATGCAGGCAATCCTTCAGCTTTCTTATCCATCCCTGCAGCCAACCCTACGGGATTTCTAAATTTAATTCCAAAGCGTTCAACATTTAATTCAGGAGAAGAATAAAGTAAACGCATCAATCCTCTTGTAAGTTTGAATTTCCCATTAATTTTTAATTTTCTAATGATTCTATGGTGTGTTTTTTCAGAATCAAGTAATGATAGCATTGGACGTGCAACTAGCCGATAACCCAAGCCCATTGTACCCTTCCTAGAGCCACACCCTTCAAGTCTTGCGGCCTCTTAGGCTGTCTGAGGCTTCTTATGGATATGCAAATATCGAATGTAGATGCAAGTAAACATCTTTCAATTCGTGAAGCAGCTAGGCGTCTTCTTAGATGTGAAGTAAGCAAAATAATTATTCCAACAAATTATTCAAAAAAAGCAGAAGCATTAATATTGGAAATTAGTGATTTACAACCCGGGAAAATAATAGAGCCTGAAATCGAATCAACAAATATTGATGTTGTTGAATTATACACACCCGAAAACAAAGTTGTGCAATTAAGTGGTAATGAACCAGAACTCACAATTTGCTGGGTTCCAGGAAAATCAGATTCACTTTGGGATGATTTTAGTAAATATGCTAGTGCACTTGCAGAAGCGGGTTATCCTGGTTGTCTTAATTGTGGAGGTCGAGATGCAGCAGAACCCTGGGATGAAAGATTACGACGCTCGGAAATGATAAAATTTTTTGATTAATTTCTCTATATAATTATACAGGTAATATACTATTACCTGTGAAAAGCCACTTAATTTTGTTGAAAAACCACAGCCTTAAGAATCGGGACAAATCGCCCATCAAACCGAGAGGGAGGAAGTAAGAACATGGACATGCTAATTGTTGAATCAAGAGCCAAGTCAAAAACTATTCAAAAATATCTTGGAAAAGGTTGGATTGTGGCTGCA
>CAZMJH010000271.1:0-1962 GCA_964566595.1 uncultured Candidatus Poseidoniales archaeon | reverse complement strand
GTTCGTAAATTTGTTCAAGATAAAAAACCAATAATTGGTATTTGTAATGGGTTCCAAGTATTAGTAAAAATGGGCCTTTTACCCGGTGATGAAAAAGTTTCACTCGAACAAACAGCGTCATTAACACTTAATGATAGTGGACATTATGAAGATAGATGGGTAACATTAGAATTTGATACAAATAGTCCCTGCATTTGGACAAAGGGATTAACTAGAATACGTGTACCTGTGAGGCACGGAGAAGGGAAATTTGTTACAAATGATAAAAACTTATTAGATAAATGGAACCAAAGTGGACAACTTGTAGTGAGGTATGTGGATCCAAAAGAATCCTATCCCTCGATATCAGATAATTTACTTCCCTATCCCCTTTCACCTAATGCTAGTTGGAGGAATATTGCTGGTGTATGTGATCCATCTGGACTTGTTTTTGGTTTAATGCCCCATCCCGAAGCCAATCATTCAACATGGCTTGGAGCAACATGGACAAGAGAAGATGTAGAACATGGAGAGGGTGAAGGTATGACTATATTCCATAATGCTGTAAATTATGTAAAATCTCAATTTTTAATTAATGATTAAATTTAGGAACTTCATAGATTGTGAGAACATTATGGCAGAGGAAAAAGGCGTACAACCCCCGGGGGTGGAATCCTTTCTCTCAAATAATTGTCCACCAATGAGTATTTATGAAACGCTATATGCTTTTAGGGACAGTTTTGGAAAATTTATGGGAACGAAAGGAACACACCCTTGGTCTCAAGGGTTTCCTTTAACAACCCCCCTTGAAAAATTTGGTGGCCCTTCTCTGCCCCCCTCAATTGATGTAACTTGGGAAGACAGGTTTTACCCAAAAGCATGGGGGCATCCATTATTACGTGAAGCAATTACAAATTATTATAATACATATTATGATTGTAATATTGTACCTGAAAATATTATGATTTTTGCAGGTGGGCGACAAGGAATTTTTTCAGTTTTAGCATTTTTGAAAAAACAAGTGCAAATAAGAATTGGAAATGTGGAATGGCCCGCATATCTAGATATTATGGAAGCTAACAATATTGATTACAAGGTTGTGCCATTTACCAAAGAAAACAACTTTCACCCCCTCAATTCTATTTATTTTGATCGGACCAACACAGAAACAAATACCAACCTTATGCCGGTTATTTCTAATCCAAGCAACCCAACAGGCCATACAAGGTCTGGTGAAGAATTAAAAGAATTAATAGAAATGGCAGAACAATCTAAGAATGGAATTCTTCTCGATGAAGCTTATGAAATGTTTCACTCACCCGCCGTAAGTGGAATGCAATTTGTCAAAGACTTAGATAATAGCAATGTGTTCATTACAGGTGCATGTACAAAAGGACTTCAATGCCCAGGAATCCGCGTTGGATGGGTTATAGCAAGTAAGAAAAATATTGAAACATTAGCAAATTATTCAAGTTTTGGAATGGGGGGGGTATCCCACCCTTCACAACTATATGCGGTAAAATTATTCGAACCAGAGCGTATTAAAAAGGCTCGTGAAGCGGTTGAGAAACATTATGATTGGCAAAGAAAGCGATACGGTGAAGCATTCAAAAAAATGGGACTTAAAGTATATACTGGAGATGGTGGTTTTTATCATTGGTTGGAATTACCTGAAGGATTAAACAGTAAAGATTTCAACGAACGTTTGTTTAAGCGGGGTGCTGCGATTTTATGTGCTTCGGATTGTGATATGGCCCGCCCACATTCAAAAGATCCCAATTATGTAACACCCTATCCTCGTTTTTTTCGCTTCTCTTTTGGGCCGTTGTTACCAGAAACATTTGAATCAGACATTCAAATATTTAGTGAAGTCTTTGAAGAGTATAAAAATGAAATGAAAGGATTATAAACCAAATCTTTTGGTTTATGAATTATGAAAACAAAACCAATGACTCTTGTGCCTGTTGGCAAATTAACTTTGGA
>CAZMJH010000270.1:0-1973 GCA_964566595.1 uncultured Candidatus Poseidoniales archaeon | reverse complement strand
CAAGTAATAAATTCAGAAAATAGAAAATTGGAATTAACTCATTCGATTGCTATTTCTGAAGCCGCTGCGCCAGAAACCTCCTCTATGGTTTACGCTTCTGGTGGAATTATTTTACTGGGATTATTAGGTGCAGGGGCTTATGTTATATGGAGAAATATACAACAAAGAATCTCAAACATTGAAGCAGAAGGGAAGAACCTAACTCCTGAAGAACACGCAGAAATGAAACAACAACAACTCTCTCAACAATTATATGGTGATGACCAAAGCAATTTGGCTAATGTTGCCAATGTAGGAAATACTGAACAACAATGGAATAGACCCCAAGTACAACAAGTAAATTATCACCAAATTGCTGGGCTACCAGAATCAACTATTTCTCAAACAGATCAAATTCAAAGAAGTAGTAATATTGGAGAAGATATGCTTGATGCTTTAATTGATGAGCAAAAATCTGTAAGTGAAAAATCAAAAGAAGTGGATGATGAACTAGCATTTTTGCAAAACCTAGATAAATCTAAAACAACAGAAAATAAAGAATTATCGACGGCTGCAGATTCTTCAAAATCTACTTCTAAACTAAAAATTGATATTCCTGGCATGACTGATAAAGCAGAACCTGTTAAGAAAAAGACAAGTAGATTGATGATAGATTTACCTGCACTACCAAAAATACCTGATTCTGATAAAAAAACCTCTGAAAATGACGATATAGATATTTAAAATCGCTTTAAAATAGTAACTTAAATGTACTCATAGAGGGCAATGATAAATGAGGAATAACATAGCCTGTAGTTATTATGGAAGGAATTCGTCTTGTCGTTGAACTTCCTCGCGTGAAAAAAATCAGACCGTTAAGAATTGCTGTTTTGATTTTTATAATCATGATTGGTTCAAGTTTTTCTCCACTAGTAATTGCAGAATCTAGTGCTCTAAAAACAAACGATTTTGGAGTGTTAGATAAACTTCACGAAGTTACTTCTTCTGATTTTGTTGGTTCCGGTCAAGAAGCAGCTCCGATTGCTTCTCAAGCAATAATAGATAGTATAGATGAAAGGGAAAGAAAAAGCGGAGAAAATGATCCTTTGGGGGAAAATTCAACTGATCTTGAAAATTTGATTTTAACGGATACAACACCTAATAATCCAAATCATCCACTTCCATATCAAATGTTAAAAAATCCACAACAAAGACCGGATGGATTACCTGGAACATTATGGGAAACTTTAGCTCCTTGGGGAATTGACAATTATGTTGTAGTTACTAATTATTCAACATTAAATGATGATGAGGGTTTAATTAAATTTGATAATGCTTCTTTTTATGGACAATTAATCGCATTTCCCCCTAATCCGTTTAACAATGAAGTCGACATTGATGGAATAGATACTGATGGTGATGGGGATTGTAACGTTAATTGTGATGCGGATATTGTAGTAACTCTTACAATTTCAATTTTTCCAGATAATGCAGGATTAGATTTTGGAAAAGGTGAAACATGGGATATCATAGATAATTTTGGTAATTCTTGGCCATACAATGGAAGTATCTTCGACATCTCTATTGGAGTTCCAACACAAATGTGGATTAAACCAACTATCTCCTATAAAGTTAGTACAGTAGACATTAATGACCCAATGTGGAACAATATGGATCATTTAGAAGTATCATTACTAAAAGGATTCACCTACGATATGGCTTTGAGTTCCAATACTGGTGAAAGTTATGTTTGGGCTATCGACTCAAAATTTACACAAAGTCCTGAATTATTTGAATTAAATGTTGGATTAGAACGAGTTACTTTGAATATAACAGACACTACTCTTTCTGCTGTTGATGCAGCTGCGGGGGGACTTCTTTCATTGCTAGGTGTATTCGAAGGTAGTTCGGAATTAAGTCTTGCAATGCTTGCTTCCCCCTACTCATTAAATTTAATGAATGAAGGACAAGCAAGATGTAGAGTAGAATACACT
>CAZMJH010000269.1:0-1974 GCA_964566595.1 uncultured Candidatus Poseidoniales archaeon | reverse complement strand
ATAAGGGATAATGTGGACGTTAACAATATGGAGATGAATATAACACTTAATGGAAACGATATTAATCCCACAATAGATGAATTTAATGAAATTAATAATCTTGGAATAAATAGTTCTTGGGAGAGTAAAATAATTGATAATGATAGACTTGAGGATGTAGGGTATGCAGTTGAATTGAGTAATTTGTCTACAGGATTTTGGGAAGTCAGACTCACATTATCAGAGCAAGGAATTCCTTGGTTTAATATTTCAGAAGAATATGTTTGGACAATTAGAGTACTGGATGCTTAAATTTCTTTTAATACAGTAGAAATATGTGCAGTTAAAGAATCTAGTTGTAATTGCTCGCCACCACCTTCAACAAGTCTGAAATCAATATCAGACATTAACCTTGTAAGTTCTAATTTTGCCGGTTCTGAAAGAAAATCAACATCATACAAAGTTCTATGTAATTGATTTATGAAATCTGTTCCTGCAAGTCCAAAATCATCTAGGATTTCTTTTAATCTCCTTCTAGCAGCATAAAATCCATCTTCTTTACAGGCCATGATATATTGGTGCAATACTTCTGGTGGAGCAGTAGCAGTAGTTTCATAGACTAATTCTCTAGTGACTTCTTTATTTACAGCAGCAGCAACTTGTAAAGCAGTTATTGCTTTACGTAAATCACCTAAGCTTACTCTTACTATTGCTTCACAAGCATCTTCATTGAGTTTTATGTTTTCTTTTTCTGCAATATTTTTTATTTGATCTTCAACTTGATTATTTGCTAGAGGTCTAAAACGAAAAACAGCACAACGAGATTGAATTGGTTCAATTATTTTTGAAGAATAATTGCATGATAGAATAAATCTACATGTTGATGCATGTTGTTCCATAATTCTTCTTAATGCACCTTGAGCATCATTAGTTAATGCATCCGCCTCATCAAGAAATATAATTTTGAATGGAGCATTACCATATGGAGTAGTTCTTGCGAAACTCTTTACTTTTGTACGTATACTCTCTAATTTTCTCTCATCACTAGCATTCATTTCTAATAAGTTATTTCGAAAATCTTCACCATAAATATCGCGAGTTAATGCCATGGCAGCAGTTGTTTTTCCAGTGCCTGGTGGTCCTGCTAGCATCAGATGGGGAAATGTGCCACTATTTGCGTATGCACGAAGTCTACTAACAACTGAAGGTTGACCTCGAATATCTTCGACGCTGCGCGGCCGGTGTTTCTCTACCCATAGTTCGTCCATCGCACTCATGTATACTTTTGAGCAATAACCCATGAACATTGTTATCAAAAGAGGTTATTTTTGCGAGGCTTTGATGAATTAAAACCCCTCGCGCTTTCGGTGACAGTCGTGAGGGTCAGAGGGGTTTTGCCATTTTTGCTGTTACTGATTTTGACGCTATTCGTGATTCAGCTCGATAATAGGACCTTAAATTTCGATATTAATATGAAGTATAATAACAGTAATTCTGATTGTATTGATGCACCAAACGTAGCATCAATAGAATTTCAACAATCAACCGTGACATTACCGTCTCATGAGACCCTATTAATTCAGGCAACGCTAAAAGATTCAAGTGGTGCAGTACTCGGTATTGATCCAGATTGGAGTGCAGAATATGGTTCTATTAGTCCTATAATTGGTTTACAACAAGCCAGATTTACACCCGGAATTCTCAGCCATACACAAATATGGGCGTGTGCAGGAGATGTAAATGAGTCACTAACAATAAATGTAATTCAGGGAAAAGTTGAGAATTTGATTCTTCAATCTTCTCAAGAAAATATTACTGCAGATGATTCTGTAATAATTTCATTACAAGGTGAAGATATTCGAGGCAATATATTCACATTAAACCCTCCTGTACAAAATTGGAGTTACCCCGCAGGTAGTATTTTATCAGTTTCTGATGAAATAATGTGGAACCCAACTACAACAGGTTGGCAGAATATATCAGTACAAGAATCAG
>CAZMJH010000268.1:0-1980 GCA_964566595.1 uncultured Candidatus Poseidoniales archaeon | reverse complement strand
GCATTTCGTCGAATGGATGAAACAATTTTATGATTGTAGCGGCGAAACATTAAAACCATTTGGTTCTAAATCCAAATTTGTGGAGGTAGAATAATATATTACAGTCCAGGAAATAAATTCTGAACAAAAAAATGAGGAGATAAAATGAAAATGAAAATGTTAAAAAACGCATTGAAAATAATGGCGGTTTTGATGATTGCAACATCAATAGCAGGAATTGCAACTGCTGAAACCGGAGATGATAACGAACAAACAGTAGCCGCTTGGAAAGGCTTGGGTGCAGGAATTGCACTTGGTGGTTGTGGAATTGGCACAGGTTTAGGCCAAGGACAAATTGGTGCCGCAGCAGTTGGTTGGGTAGCTGAAGACTCAAGCAAATTTGGTACAGCAATCATATTTACTGTACTACCAGAAACTGTTGTTGTTCTCGGCTTATTACCATTATTTATGGGTTAAATAGAGGAAAAAGTGAGATTACCGGAGGCAATTAAATGACATTAGAAGATTTAGCTGGAAAAATAAGTTCCGCTGCAAAAGAAGAAGCTGATGAATTAATCAAAAAGGCTAATGATCAAGCATCTGAGATTATAGATTCTGCAAAACAAGAAGCTGCTGAAATGGAAAAGAAGGCTGCAGAAAAAACAAACAAAGAATCTACTCAATTAGCTGTGGAGGTAGTTGCTTCTGCAAAACAAGCAAATCAAAAACGCTTATTAATTGCAAAAAGAAAGGAACTTGATTCTACATGGAAAGAAATTCAAAAACTTGTAGGGTCTGGAAAATTATCGGGTCGTAAAGCATTACTTGAATCTATAATTAAAGAAGCAGATAATGCAGAAAACAAAGGTATGATTCTAAGGCCTGTTGTTATGGATAGAGGTGTTTTATCTAAAACAAGTTCAAGTTTCAAACTTGGTAATGATGTTGAGGGATTGGGCGGATTTATACTTGAAAGTAAAGATGGTTCAATAAGTCTTGATTACCGTTTTGATTCTCGATTAGAATCTTGTTGGAAGGACAACATACAAAGTGTTAGCAATATATTATTTGAATGAAGGTGAAAAAATGTCTGTATCAATTCTTGGTGGTGGTTCAAATGCGCCAAATGCAGCTGCGCGTTGTAAAACAAGACGTGGTAAACTATTGGATCGGACCCAATTAAGACAATTGATACAACAGTCACCTGAACAATTAGCAACAAGTGTTGCTGACAAAGGATATAGAAATGAAATTGATTTGTATTCAACTCGATTTAAAGGAAGCGATTTATTAGAAATGGCATTGACACATAAACTTTCTAAAGAATTAAATGAAGTTTCTGGATTTTGCCAAGGTGAATTACAAAAACAAGTAGGGATATATGTAAATAGATTCTCTTATTATAATGCAAAAGTAGTATTAAGAGCAATTCAAAACAATATTTCTGCTGAGGAATTATCTCATGACATTCTTCCTGAAGAAAATGAGTGGAATACAAATTGGTTAGAAATTGTTAGAAATTCAACTTCATTAAGTGAAGCTGCTTCTGCAATGGGTAGTAAACCCTGGGGGCGTGCAATAATTTCTTTGGATGTTGATGCTACTCTTGCAAACTATGAGGATGCTCTAGATCGACACTATTACAAAGAATCTATTACTGCACTTAAAAGCCAAAATTCTGCAAATACATTATTGCGTCGTTTTCTAAGAATGGAAATAGATCATAACAACATAATGAAATTATTTGAAGGTAAAAGACAAGGGCTTTCATCTGAAATTATAGAAAATTTATTGTTGCCAAATGGAAAGTTAATCCCCACGGGAATACTGAAAACAGTTGCAACTGCTGATGAAAGTGGGGTTCTTGAAATTCTTAGAAAAGACAGTAGGTTTGATATTGCTGAATTTGAAAAGTCTGTTGAAGAGTCAAGTGAAATAAAATCTCTTGATCCAATAATGATGTTTCTAAATAAACGAAGTTTCAAAATTCTTGAAAAAATG
>CAZMJH010000267.1:0-1986 GCA_964566595.1 uncultured Candidatus Poseidoniales archaeon | reverse complement strand
GATTGTTGAATAACCTTGTCCATAATCCAATGACATGGAGTCATGGCTAAACGAGTATGCCCCTCAGAAGTTTTCTGAATTAGCAATACCTTTAGCATACCAAGAAACACTAATCAATTCTAGTTTGAATGCAAATCCCCCCCACGTATTGCTTGCAGGTCCATCAGGAGTTGGGAAAACAGCAACATGGAAATTATTAGCAAGGCAAGTATTAGGACCATCCTGGGAACTTTCAACTCATGTGTTCCAAGCAAGAAACATTTTGAAAACTTCAGGAGCAATGAAAGCATTTGAAGAATATTTACGCCCATCAGGCAAAGATTCACAAGATACATTAGCGGGAAGAATGACATTATCTGCTTTTGACTCATCAATGTGGGAAGCAAAAGAAGGAGATTTACCACCTGCGGGCAAAGAATCTAACCATGAAAACCCGATTAGTAGATTGTTTATTATTGAGGATGCAGATTTTCTTGGATCAAGAAGGCAAGCATTTCTTCGTAGAATGATGGAAAGAGAAGCAACCGTTTCAAGATTTATTTTCACAGCAAGAGCACCAAGTAGATTGATAGACGCATTGCGTAGTAGGTGTTTGTTAATTCGAATGCCAACAGTTTCAAATGAAATGATAAACAAAAGACTTAATGAAATTTTAGTCGCTGAAAAAACATCTGTTGATTCAACTTTCCTTGATGACGTGATACATATTGCGTCTGGAGATTTACGTAAAGCAATATATTTACTTGAATTATTAAAAGATAGAGAAATATTGAATGATAGAGATACATTACACAAAGTAATTGCATCTACAACACTTGTGGGAATAAGAAGAATGATTGAAAGCGCTCTTCGTGGAAACGTAGTACAATGGAAACCGAAACACCAAGGAGAAAAGAATGGAGCACTAAGTGAATTAGATATTTTGATGAAAGAACATTCATTAGATGCGGAAGATGTAATAACCCAAATTCATGAATTATTATTATCTGGTCGTTTTTTTGTTAAACAAGATGTATTGAATGATCTATTATTTGCATTATCAAAATGTGATATAAAATTGAATAGAACAACACATCCTAGAATTCAGTTAGAAGCATTTCTTCATGAAGTTGCAACCATTGGAAGAGTTCAAGGGGTTGCAATTAATTAATATTAAAATTAATAAAATTCTGAGGAAGTAATATGGAAGGAGAAAAAGCATTCAACATCCGAGAATTATCAGAAATTTTTGATGAGAATAATCAAGATGTATACCTTTCATTGTATGTAGATTTAGTTGATAAAGAGCATAACCTTCACATTAAAAGAAGAACAAATGCAATTAAAGCCACAATAAAAAATCGAGATAGAAAACAAGCATTTGAAAAAGCAATAGAATTAGGTATTGAGAAAGTACATAATTTAGAAAAGGGCTATCCTTCCGCAGCAGTATTTTTACACCTTGAAAATGATTTTTGTAAAGTAGGAGGATTAGGTGCAAGAGTTCCAACCAAATTAATTCTTGATGCAAGTCCATATGTGCTACCTTTAGCAAAATTTAATGATGATTATGAATCATTTATACTCATATTAATTGATGGACAACGTTCTGAAATACATGTTATTGAAAATGCAGAAGCAGAACAAGTTGGTGAAGATAGCCATACTTCAATTGGACGTCATAAAAAAGGAGGTTGGAGTCAACAACGTTATGCTAGAATTAGAGAAGGAGTTGTGCAAAGATTCTATGATCGGACTTCAGAACAAGTGGATAGTGTAATTAGAGAAAGTGGAAATTTAAGAATTATAATTGCAGGACCTGGAAACGCAAAACAACAATTTCAAGAAAGACTTTCAGTACATGCAAAAGAATTGGTAATTTCTTTAGAGGATCTTGATATGGATTCAGTTTCACCCAATCAAATTTTTAGAAAGTTTGTTGAGACTGCTAAGCAAGATGAAGCCGAAAAAGAAATAGAATATATTGAAAAATTCAAAAGAAAAATT
>CAZMJH010000266.1:0-1992 GCA_964566595.1 uncultured Candidatus Poseidoniales archaeon | reverse complement strand
TCAAAGAAATATCTGTATTTAATAATCCCGCCTGTTGCCAATCATGAACAGCAATTAATGACACTTCTAAAGTTGCATCTCCGTACTCATCCACCATTACAGAGGGGGTGTTTAATGAAAAATATGCAGGGACAATAACGAGAACATAATCATCATCACCGTCGCAATAATAACAATAATCTTCTTCTAATGGTTCTAATTCTCCTTGTTCCAATGTTTCTGCGCGTCCATTATATTCAGCCTTAATTTCTACAAAGCCTCCTTCTACGCCAATGGTATCATTTGCAATATCTCTCCAATTAAATACAACTTCTGTATCTCCCCCATTATCTGTAGTTGAATTAAAATAAATCTTATATGCTTCATCATCTGGATTTATGGTTAAAGTAGTCATGATTGTAGCATTACTTACAACCAAATCAGGGATTTCTAGTCCGTCTAAATCATATTCAATATAGTTCAGTCGGTATGAAATAACTGTTGGCTGATCTCCTCCAACGATTAGTGCTTCCTCATTCATTTCATTTCCGAAAACTTCTGCGGAAGATAGTTCAAATCTATCAAAGTAGGTTTGTTTTGCGTCATTATCTATTGCATAAACTGGCCCTACCGCGTTTACAAATGGATTGGATCCTGAATCATTTGTTGCTACAACTGCAACCCATAATGCTTGTTCATCTACAATAGTTGCTGCATTTGTAATTATATCTCCAGATGAATTCCTAACAATACTTGTATATGATGCTGAATAAGTTGATTCGGTGCTCTCAAGTGTTGTAATTGGTTCCATTAATGTCGTATCTGAAAAATTCTCGGCCAATATAAATAAATTGTAATATCCTGTAAATGGATTGGATCTATCGTCAATTGCATCCCAACTAACATCAACACTTCCTCCTTGATCCATAGGGGTATCCATCGCAGTAACATTTTCTACACGAGGTATAGAAGGTAAATCAATAACTATTACATTGGAAAGTGTTCCATATAATCCACTTACACTAAATGCAGCCCTAACCACATATTCATAATGTCCTCCTTCGGATACTGCTGTATCAATATGTGAAACATCGGTATGTGTTGGTGTAGTCACCAATAATGAATAATCGGCAGGGAAAGTACCATTTTCAACAGATGTACGATATAATTCATATGTTGAAAAATATTGACTACCTGTTGAAACCTCACTCCAACGTAATTCTACTGAATCTTCTAAAACATTAGTAGCTAATAACACCAATGGTTCTTAATCTGGTAATAAAGGATGCCCGGGATGTGTAATTAAATGTAAATTTTTCAACATTAATTCTCCATCTTCAGTAGCATTAAATGCTAAAGGTATAGTGAAATTTTGTGAACCAAATTCCATATAGTCATTATTGATTAAAGTGGATAAATTATTTCCAGAACCATCATATAAATCTTCTATAAGGTGATCAAAACTATATGTAATTCTTAAATTAGTAAGGGTTACTGTTCCCTCTGTAAGTAAATTTATTGAAGAATTTGCCCTCATCATATTTATTCCATAAGAATCTGAATAATTGTAATAATCACCTGAATTAAAATCAATTGTATTAGATATTAATCCATTAGTATCACTTATTCTAAATACTTGGGAACCATTAGGACCAGATTCTGCCTGACCAAATCCTTCCATGTCTAATTCAGAAATTCCATCACTATCAAAATCATAACTCATTTTATGCCAAGCATCGATAAAAATTCCTTTGTATGCTTCACCACAATAAGCAATAATTTCTGAATGACCATCACCATTCATATCTCCTGCAGTGGTTAAAGACGGCATTGTTCTAGGTGTAAGTGTTCGAGTTGAATCTGTAAGTGTCCCTGTGAATAAATTGTACACTAATAATGAACCGTTCATTGTAGTATCATTATTATCTCCTGTTGTATTTTCTGGAATCAAAACATCTAATCCTCCATCACCATCATAAACTACAACAGAAGCTACAGCAGCTGCTTCAAGGC
>CAZMJH010000265.1:0-2031 GCA_964566595.1 uncultured Candidatus Poseidoniales archaeon | reverse complement strand
AAAGTATCAGTATTGTTGAGATTATCGAGCAGAAACGGCGGCATGATATCTGTGAGGTCATAATCCATCCAATATTGTCCTAGTATTGAAATCTGCTCATTATTATTTTAGAGCCGGAAGGCAGCCTTCAGGCCAAGCAGGAATCCCTTGAGGATAAGCCTCTGTTCATGCGCGCAGAGGTTTGCGAGTTCAAATCTCGTCGCGCCCGTCCGGATTCTGTTTACGAACCAAAGCAAGCAATTCTTTGAGGAATTTTCTACATTCAACATCATCGTCGACAAGGGTCTTCTTCAACCTCCTTTTCCCAGCGACCATGCTAGTCGTAACATGCTGTTTCTCTTAGATTCATTGCTGAAATCGCATGGGTACCCACATATGTGCCTTTCTAAAAATAACTAGCATAACTTTTCAGAAAAGCACATATCTATGTCTGAAATACGACATTCATGCCCTTCTGCAAAGATTGCGGAAAAGAAGTTCAAGATGAATGGACAACTTGTCCTTTTTGTTCTAGTTCTTTAGAGAGTTCATCTCAAAATGTTTCTATGCAAGATTCAGCATGGAGTGGCGATTTAGTAAACAAAACAACAATTAACAAAACAACCCAGAATATTACTAAAATTAATAATGATGCTGACACAATTTCTACCGCTGTAAGAACTGCATCAAAATGTATTTCTTGTGAATCAACAGGAGTTACTCAAATCACTTGTTCTAGTTGTAAAAGTTTTTCACATTGTAATATATGTTTACCTGAAATAGGGGAGTTAAGAAGGGAGGAAAGATTATGCCGAAAATGTGCAATGATCATTTTAGATAAGATGAAAGGAAAAATTAACCTATGGAAAAAGGAATTTAATAGGCTTTTAGAAATAAGAAGAATTGGAGTATTAGGCAGACTAGCAATTAGCTTTATATTTTGTTTGGTTTTTATGTTTTCACAGCATATATTTGAAATAAATTCAATAGAAACTTTTATGATAAACACCATCACTTTAATAATGATGACTTTGATTCTTAGTGTTCCATTATCTTATATTAAAGGACTAGGAGATTACATCGTTGTATTACTTAAAATTGAAAAATTAAAAGGAAATTTAAACTCATGGGAAGATGAGGAATTAATAGCTTCAATTAGAGAACTAGAATTAGAATATAATCAATATCTAAAAGAATTAT
This sequence comes from uncultured Candidatus Poseidoniales archaeon, assembly GCA_964566595.1. Taxonomy (GTDB): domain Archaea; phylum Thermoplasmatota; class Poseidoniia; order Poseidoniales; family Poseidoniaceae; genus MGIIa-I. The sequence continues at coordinate 852 of CAZMJH010000265.1, read as the reverse complement.
AGTTGGTAATAGGGTTATCTTTCCTTCCAATTGTTTACTGATTTAGACCCCGACTGAATTAAATTGCAGGCAATCTTATTTCAAATAATTCCGAATTAGATCGTTGATAAAATAAACGCATTATCCACATTCCATCATCTGTCCCTGCGGCTGTTGAATTAATAATGAAATAATCTCCTTCATTTACTGTATACATCGCATCTTTATCATGAAAAGCAACTACAGAGCCAATCATACCATAAACATCTGAATCTCCAGCATATCCCTCAATTCCTGTTTGATTAAAATCTTCTGAGTGATAAATACTAAATTTAACCATGTCTGGATCTAAATGTTTATTTAAACTAGTAAATTTAACTATTTGAAAACCATTGTCTAAGCTTGAAGCACTTACTTCAGCAATTGGGGGTGCCTTTTCTGCAGTATTTATGCTACCTGAAATCATGATTACAACTATTGTTGTTAAAAGAACAGTTATTGCTAACAAAAGAACAGTAGCAATTACAGGGCTTACAGCCAATTCATCTGTATGTAAATTTCTCTTAATACGCATTTGATGATTCCCTCCGCGGATACCAGAGTTACTAACCATACTAAACCCTCCGTTCATGCAATTCTTTGTACAGTTTCTGGAGTGATGCCTTCTTCAGGGGTAACTCTGTAAGACATTACAGACAAATTTTCAGGTGCATTTCTAAATTTCCTAACAATCATTCTAGTTTCAAATTCACTTCCAATCATATGTACACCAAAAGTGAGAACCATGTCTGCTATTGATGACATTTCTCTTTCAATAGAGGTATCTAATGAATCCGTACTGACACATAACAATAATAGCCCTTTAACCATTTA
>CAZMJH010000264.1:0-2062 GCA_964566595.1 uncultured Candidatus Poseidoniales archaeon | reverse complement strand
GATAATACTCCTCATCCGGTTGTGATATATATGCCAGAAATATCTAAAACACATCTTGGAGGAACTATGCGTTTAGGATCACGGGGAACAAAAATTGTTGAGCAAAATAGTATCGCAGCAGAACTATATGATGGTGCAAAAATAATACATGAAAGGCATAGGCACAGGTATGAAATAAATCCTGATTTGATTGAACAAATAGAATCTAATGGAATGAAATTTGTGGGTAAAGATGAAACTGGACAAAGAATGGAAATTATTGAATTGTCTAATCATCCATTCTTCTTTGGAACTCAATTTCATCCTGAATTTAAAACTCGTCCAACAAAACCCAGTCCTCCATTTTATGGTTTGTTGATGGCTGCATCAGGTCAACTCTAATCGTTTGGTGATTCAAATTTTACAATTATTATTGTACGATAACCCTCTATCATTTTTATGTATTTTTTATCGCTAATTTCATCATCTAATAATGAATCTCCTGTGTCAATTCTTATACGGGATATTGAACGTAATTTAGCAGGAGTAGCTACTCCGATAATATTTTCAATTCCAATCTTTCTCAAAACCCTAGGTGATAATTGTAAATTACCTCTTCCAATTAAAAATCCTTGACCACCCATTGGAGATAATAATAAAACAATTTTTTCAATTAAATTTTCTTCCAAAATAGAAATTAATTCTTTTTCGGAAAGATCCGTGCCCATCATTTTGTTGCCCCTACTTACATCTATTCCAAGCAAAGTTGTTTCTAATCCACAACTTTTTGAAATTTTATTCAAACTACCTCCTGCACCCCACACAATCACATAATTTTCTTGACTTAGATATATATCAGTAATATGTTCACTTAATGATTCTAAAATTTCATCTTCTCCCACCGCTTGTATCTGATGTTTACTACCTTGTATCCAAAGGGGACTTGCTGGAGTAATTGCTTGACCATACATATCGATTTTCCATTCCCCTTGCCTATATGATTCTTCATCCATATCAAGTACTTCAGTTGTAGAAAAACCCAATTCGCCGTTTATCCAAGCCACTAATACTTCTGCAGCTGCAAAAGTATCTTCAGCAAAGCAACCAGAATACATCTTAACTCCTGAAGGAACACCTATCAAAGGTGTTTTAGAAGCATCTAATGTTTTTAATTTTTCAACTATATCTCTTGTAGTTCCATCTCCTCCTGCATAAAGAATTAAATCTACATCATTTTCTAAAAGTAATTCAATTGCTTTAGATGTGTCTTTTGCTGAAGTATTGCCTTTCCAGTCACCAATTATTTTATAATTTGAAAAAGGAATATTTTGAATCCAATCAATCCCCATAATTCCTCCACAAATTATTAATTCAAATTCGGGGCATCGATTTAATTTGATTAATTCAAAAATATGAGAAAGTGTATTACTCATTCTTGGTCCGGCACGTTCTTTTGCCCCAGCTAATCTGGCTTCTTCTGCTCGCCCATCTGTGCCTTTGAACCCAAGTCTTCCACCAAGCCCTGCATCAGGATTGACCAATACGCCAATTCGCGCCACGACACTACGTGACGAAACACCATAATAACTCAACTAGTGAAAGATAAGGCGGCGTTATCAAATATAACCACATAAACGGGAGGATGACAACTATGGCACTAATCTCGGTTAGTTTGGAGACAGATGATGTCAATGAATATGCTTCTGGTATTACTGCTGCAGAGGTTATTACAGACATTCATGGACGAAAACATGGTTGTATTGCCGCATTAGTGGATGGTGTTGAAAAAGACCTCTCCTATGAATTATTAGCGGATTGTAAAATTTCAGGTATTAAATCAGATTCCGCTGAGGGTATGCACATTCTCAGACATTCATGTGCACACCTATTAGCCCAAGCGGTAACTGAATTATTCCCTAATGCAAAACCTACTATTGGTCCTGCTATTGAAAATGGGTTTTATTATGATTTTGCGATGAAGAATATTGGTGATGAAGATTTAAAAAATATTGAGAAAAAAATGGGAGAGATTTGTCGTAAGAATTTGAATGTACAAAGATTAGAATATACTGAAAATGAGTTG
>CAZMJH010000263.1:0-2069 GCA_964566595.1 uncultured Candidatus Poseidoniales archaeon | reverse complement strand
CTCAGAATGGACAGACCACACTCGAGTAGTAGGATGTCAATCTGAAGCACATATAGTCACAGAATACCGTAGTACAGGTTTTCATCTTAGGGGTAGTTCCGATTCACAGATAATTCAAGGATTGATGGGAGTTACAGCAATAGCATTAGAAGGATTATCTCCTATCGAAGTAACAGGCTTTTCACCGAAATTTGTATCTGAGATGAAAGTCTTAGAAACATTAACTCCAAATAGGGCAAATGGGTTCCTTAATATGTTTATGAGAATACAAGATGAAGCAAGAGAAATGTTAGAGTGATAAGAATGGTAGAAGAAAAAGAAATACGAGAAGCACTGCAAATGGTAGAAGACCCTGAATTGGGAATATCTATTCAAGATTTAGGTTTAGTTTATGCAGTTAGATTTGAGACAAAAGATTCAGGATTACTTTGTGAGATTGATTTGACTTTAACGTCACCTGGTTGTCCCGTTGCACCAGAAATAATGGCTGCAGCACATAGAGCAATTCTTACTGTTGAAGGAGTTTTTGATGCACATGTGAATTTAGTTTGGACACCACGTTGGGACCCAAAGGTGCATGCTTCAGAAGATGCAAGAATGGATATGGGAATTTGGTAATTATTTTCTAGTAATTATGGTTAACAAGTCACCATCTTTTAGGTGGTGAACTAATCCTACTCTCTGCCAATCAAATTTAGCACTAGGGCCTTTTACTCTAGCATATCGAAATTTTCTTACAAAATCTCTGTGTAATGTGTTGCATATGTCTTCAACAGTACTAGTGTCTTTGACAATTAATGGTTCAACAAGATCGGCTTCTTGACCTTGTGGTTTAAGATAAATACTCATAAATTTCAAATTATCATAAATAAAATCTTTTAACTCTTCAATTCCTTCTCCCGTGAATGCTGAAATTCTCATGACTGGCCAATTATTTGGAAGTGCTTTTTCAGCAGTAACTAATTCCTTTTCACTAGCCAAATCAATTTTATTTATTGCAATTACAGCTTTGTTGTAGATTCTGTTACCTGCCAACGTGTCAACAATCATTTCAGCATTTACATCCACACGTAATGTTACTAATGCAGAAACAATACCAAAGGAACGAATAATTTCTGCAATTTCATTTTCAGATAAAATTGTTTGTTCAACCGTTGATCTTACATCAATACCCCCTCTTTCAGTTCGAGTGATGAAAATTTGAGGTTTTCTTTGATTTAATCTAATTGCTGCCATTTCTAACTCTCTATGGAGAACATTAAAGTGCGCTTGTTGAAATGGATCTACAACGAATAATACCATGTCTGAATTTCTTACAACACCTAGAATTTCTTTTCCTCTTCCCTTTCCTTCTGCTGCACCTTTTATGAGTCCAGGAAGATCTAGAATCTGTATTTTTGCCCCACGATGTCTCATTAATCCGGGAATGCAAGTAAGTGTTGTAAAAGCATAAGATCCGGTTTCGGATTTAACATCAGTTACTTGAGAAATTAATGTTGATTTTCCTACAGATGGAAAACCAATAAGTGCAACAGTTGCATCACCTGATTTTTTAACTTCAAATCCTTTTTTAGGTCCACTCGCTTTTGAATGTTCTAGTACCTTTTCCCTTTGAATTTTTAATTTAGCAATTTTTGCTTTTAATTTTCCAATATGATGTTCAGTTGCTTTATTTTTCTGGGTTTTATCAATTTCAGCCTGAATATCTTTGATTTGCTCTTCAATTGTGGCCAATTAGACTCCCCCTATACGTTCCTGTAGCATTTGGTTCATCAAGTCTAATGTTTAGAAAATAAAGAATAGCGCAATATGCTGGCATTGACGAGAGGGGAGGAGTATGAGTATTGAAATGGTAGTACATTTGTTGGATATTCCTAGTTTTTTGAAATTATGTGAATTAAATTGGAAAGAACTGTATGACTCTGCTCAAAATAGAAAACTTCGAGAATTAAGACCAGATATGGATGAAGAATTACATCGACGTCATGATATCGATTCAGAAGTTGAATTATTGGATTGGATGGATTCTTCAAATCTTGTTGATGTGGGTGAAAATTTTATTTCTACAA
>CAZMJH010000262.1:0-2104 GCA_964566595.1 uncultured Candidatus Poseidoniales archaeon | reverse complement strand
GAATGCAAACAATACACATGGGCTGTGGTTCAATTAATATGGGTGCAGGCGATGTGTTTTTTTGTGGGGGGATTGAATCGATGAGCCGAATTAAAAGAGGTGGTTTTAATTTCACACCCAATCCAAAATTATTAGGCAATGTACCCGATGCATATATTTCAATGGGAATTACTGCTGAAAATTTGGCTAAAAAATATTCCATCTCTAGGATTGAGCAAGAAGAGTTTGCATTAAAAAGTCATAAAAAGGCTGCAGAAGCCTATGCAAATGGATTTATGGAAAATGAGATATTACCCCTTAATACGCCTAACGGTTTATTTTCAAAAGATGAATGTATAAGAAATAACACAAATATAGAGTCCATGCAAAAATTAAAACCTGCATTTATTGAAAATGGAACTGTGACTGCTGCAACTTCTTCACCCCTAACAGATGGTGCTGCATTTACAGTAATATGCTCGGAAGATTATGCTTTAAAAAATAACATCAAACCCATTGCTAAAATTATGAGTACTGCCGTCAGTGGATGTAATCCTGAATTAATGGGTTTAGGTCCAATAAAAGCGAGTCAAAAGGCTATGAAAAGGGCTGGAATTGGGACAAATGATCTTGATGTTGTTGAATTAAATGAGGCTTTTGCTGCTCAATCATTAGCAGTATTAAAGGAGTTACCGATAGATTCAGAAATAGTGAATATAGATGGAGGTGCAATTTCTATAGGTCATCCATTGGGTGCCAGTGGTGCAAGAATTGTCGGAAAAGCGGGAACATTGCTTCAAAGAGAAAATGGAAAATATGGTCTAGCAACTATGTGTATAGGTGGGGGAATGGGTATTGCAACAATTTTAGAAAAATATGAATGAATTTATTTTCTAACTCAATAAAATTACGATAGTCTCATAATATCAATACTATTAACAGAGTATATGGCAATACGTAAAGGCCGAAAAGATGCAAAAGAAAATTTGGAAAATCATCAAGCTATAGATGATGCTTTTGCAGCACGTAGAGAAATGATGGAGTCACATGAGGATACTAGCGAAAGAGAGTTTAAGGAAGATGTCGATGAGCAAAAAAGAATAAGAGAAGAAATGAGTGAAGGTGGAGATCTTCACAAAATGCTAGGTATTGAAGAAAATCTTTCCTCAGAGCAAGAGGCAAGTTTGAACAGATTAGAAAAAAAATGGATGTCAGGATTGCAAGGAACATATAATGCTGCTGAAGAGGAAAGGAAACCATTAATGATATCTTTCGATGATGAAGATAATATACAACATACAGAAATAGGAAGTGTTTCCTTACTTACAAATAATTTTGACGGGGGGGAAGAAATAAGATTAGAGTATCCAGGCAAAGGTACTGAATTTTACACATTAAATAATGATGATGAATATGGATGGAGAAAAGGTAAAGATTCGGAACATACAGCACGTAACATTGCATCAATAATAAACAAAAGAAGTACCCTAGTTCATGCATTTTCAGAAGAAAGTAGAATTATTTTTGAGCTTAGGGATTCAAGTTTAAGTCCGGATTCACTTGTTATTTTTGTAGATGACCCAGGTGGGAAAGATATGGTTGCAGAAAAATTAGGTGTTGAATTAGATTCTAGAGGCATGAGTTTACAAGATTATCAAGAAGTAATAAAATTAGCATTGGCTGATGGAATTATCACCCCTAGTGAAGATCAAATGTTGTGGTCTATGAGGCAAGCACTAAAAATATCTGAAGATGAACATGTCCAAATAGTCAGGGCAATGTTTGGTGATGAAGTAATGAAAGAATGTACTGTATGCAATTCCATGGCATTATTATATCCTGATTATAGTGCATGGTACTGTGATTCTTGTGAGAATTGGGTCTGATATTTCTTTCATTTTTTTGCGCAAGTTGATATACCGACACCCATAGGCATGTACGATAGAGATGGCTAAAGCAGAAACATTATACATTGGTGTTGATTTAGGTACTTTTCGCTCTGTAATGATTTCTAGCGCAGGGCATGAAGAAGAACTGTTAACGGTTATTGGCACACCAAAAGATGCAATTGCAAGAAATTTTTTACGAAGAGATGTTTTGTTTGGTGAGGAAGCTTTGAAAAATA
>CAZMJH010000261.1:0-2164 GCA_964566595.1 uncultured Candidatus Poseidoniales archaeon | reverse complement strand
CGATGTAAATTTACCATTTGGTGGTCCAGAGGAATGGAAAACATTTGTTTGGATGTATGAATTAGTTGGAGAACTAAATGGTATAAACATTCGATTTAGATATTTTTCAACTAGTTATCAACAAACTATGTTTTATTTATGGAAACATGGATGGAAATTAGAAAAAGATGATGTTATATTACTTGGAAGTAATTGGAGATATTATGGAGAAGGAGGACAGAACCTCCATACCATTTTTGAACACCCATTAAGTCAATTTTTTGATAATAAAACTAAATTGATTACTAGATATGATGGAGATATTGATTATAGAAGTGAAGAACATTATTACGACTTTGATTATTTTACAGTAAGGAGATTTAGTCAAGGATTTTGGGAATATGGGTTGATTGTTTGAGTGATGATTTTAATTTAGATGAAAGACTCAAAGTTGTAGATATAGCAAGAAAAAATGGTATGTTTGCATTTAGAGACGAGGATGTTGTCAAAGAAGCAATTGAATGGTTTTTAACTTCTAAAGAAGAACGTGGTGAACAACCAAAAAGAGGCAAGGTTAAGAGATTAATAAGGATATTAACTAGAAAGTTAAATTAATATTATTAAAGAATACGAGCTTCAAAAACATCATGTTTTGGAGCATAGCCTCTTTCAATAAATTGTAGGATGCCATTTTTAGTTAATTTTTCCAAAGCAAGATCTAATGTTGTAGTACATTCCTCAGTTGATTTAAAGGATAATATGTTTGAAGCAATAACCCAAATACTTTTTCTTTTAAATCGTCGATTAAATGGAAAACCATTGTCTATGATGTATTTTTTTTGATAATTTAGGAACTCTTCAAGTTCATATTCTAATTGTTCACACACAAATTCCATTTTAGATTCCTCTTCATGTTCCATTATGGATTCTTCGAGTTCTTTGATTAGTTTATTGCTAACTTCTTTACATATTTTATGTAATCTTTCTTCAAATGTTTTTGTATTATATTGTAAATTATGTAGGCCTACTGGAAAACAATCATATTTTTTCCTATAATGTATGTCTACACTGTATGCATATTCCTCATAGGATATGTCTGCATAATATAAGGGTAAAAAAATCTCAAATTCAGACATCAAAATAACGGCATAATTTAAAGCCATATCAAAGATATCACTTATTTTATACATGACTTAAACCTCAAGAGGTTCCCATTTTATTCCCTTCATCTAAACTTCTTGCTCTTAATCTCCAAATAGAACCATGATACCTGCTAACAACTGTGTGTGCTAAGGTGGTACCATCCTTTTCTATTGATTTATCTTTGGAAAGTATATTGGATAATCCAGCCATAGTTACTCCATGTTTAGTGGCTTGATTTACATGATCATATATCTCATGAGTAGTGGCATTATTTTTTCCCTTTAGGAATTTTATAATGATTTTTCTCACTCTTGCTTTAGCCATTTAAAACACCTCCATTAGTGTAGTTTTTTTCTGTTATTTTTGTGTTAGTTCTGCTTGTATTTTTCCCTTCCATAATTAGTCCTTCTGTAGTTCCGCATTGCGCGGAGTTGTAGGTGGTTCACCATGGCTCTATGAACTTTTGGAGATATTGGAAGTAAATGCGTGATTTTAATGATAATTTATACTCAAGGGTTAGTCACTGAGCAACCCGAATGAGCATACTAGTATCTGCGTGATTTATTCAGCCAAGCATTGCTCTTCAAGAATTTAATCAAAGTTTCTTCAAGCCTATCCCGACGAGTCGTATCTTCTTCAAAGAAGAATAATCCTGAATGAATAACCCCTTCAATAAACCATTTTTTCTCGCTGTGTTGTTTTATTCTCCGACGGACATTTACAGATTGACCAACATACAGAACAGCATCTGTTGGACCATAGAGTGCATATACGCCTGCAGATTGTGGAATAGTGGTGATATCAAATGGATTAAAGTCGGTGAAAACATCTGATAATTCTCCTAATTTTGATTCCATCTCAATATCATCTTGAATAGGTTCTGGGAGATTTTCAGAAATTGCAGTGGATATCCTGCCAATCATTTCGGTTGATGGTGTTTTGATTTTTCCAGACAAAATATTTCTGACTGTGCTAGAGTTGCAACCTGCCAACAATGCAACTTGGGATGCATTCATTCCCTTGACTTCCATCTTTGCTTCTA
>CAZMJH010000260.1:0-2175 GCA_964566595.1 uncultured Candidatus Poseidoniales archaeon | reverse complement strand
TTATGTTGTAAGGGGGGTTGATTCATCAACCGATGGTATTACGTTGCTTAGGGATAGTATTGCCCCTTTCAAAGAGCCAGGATTAGATGAACTTTTATCAAAACACCAAGGAACTAATTTTTATCCTATTACTTGGGAAGAATCTTCATCAGAATTATTCAGAAATATTAGGTGGGTTGTAGTTACAATTGGAGTTCATAATTTACCCTGGCCAGAACCAGCAGATTTGAGTATTCTTTATTCAGTAATTGAATCACTTTATGAGAAAAATTGTTTGAAAGATAGAACTATAATTTTACGAACAACTTTACCGGTTGGGACAACTAAGATAATTGCAGATTGGATAGAATCCACATATGAATTAATTGTTGGAACTGATTTTAATTTAGCCTTTATTCCTGAAAGATTAGTTGAAGGAATGGCAATTATGGAAGAAAGAACATTACCAAAGATAATCGGTCCTTGTAATGAGAATGCGTTAGAAGAAGCAAAGATATTATTTTCTAGTATAGGTGGTAATTTGATAGAAATGAGCACCCCCGAAGGAGCAGAATTTGTAAAATTAATAGATAATGCTTGGAGACATACAAGGTTTGCCTTTGCTAATGATGCTGCTTTGGCGGCAAGTGCAAATGGAGTAGATATTACCGAAGTAATTGCTGCTGCTAATCGTGATTATGATAGAAATACTGTAGCGTTACCAGGTCCTGTAAGTGGTTATTGTTTAGGTAAAGATCCTTTGATTTTTGAATATGCTTTTCAAAATATTGAACCAAAAAGAGAATTACCTTCTGTTTGGTTAACTGCTTTAAAATCATCACAATCTTTGGTTCCTTGGACTGTAAATCAAGTCAAAGGCCCCAATGTTTTGGTTGCAGGATTATCTTTCAAAGAAAATATTGATGATTTTAGAATGGCATTTAGTGAACCATTAATTGAATCTTTGTTAAAATCAGGATTTGAAGTTTCAGTTTGTGATCCTAATTTAAAAGAAAATATGTACACTCAATTGTGGCCAAGCATTGAGGGAAAAATTAACCACCAAGAAAAAGATTTATCTAAAATGCTTGAATTAAAAAAGTGGGATACAATAATTTTTGCAGTACGTCATGATATTTGGAAAGATATTGGCAGCTCTTTGAAAAATCAAGGATTAATTATTGATTTATGGAATATGTACAATGATGTTGATGAATTAAATAGAATCGGATTAGGAAGTGGGTGATTTCATGAAAGTATACATTACAGGAGTAGCAGGTTTTCTTGGATCTCACCTTTGTGATGGCGCTATTGCTAAAAATTGGCAAGTTCATGGAGTAGATAATTTATTTCGTGGAAGAATGAAACATATGCAAGAACATCAAAACTTTTCTTTTGAAAAATTAGATTTATGTGGGGATATAGATGCTCTTGCAGCATCCATCGAATCTTTTGCACCAGACGTTATTTTGCATTATGGTGCAATTAATGGAACTGAATATTTCTATGACCGCCCCTTTGAAGTTTTAGATACTAATGTTATGGCAACAATTAATCTTCTAAAGGCAATAGAAAAATCTAATCATAAACCCACACGTATTGCATATGCATCTTCTTCAGAAGTATATGGGGAATACCCTGAAAATATTCCAAGTGCGGAAGTAGATATCACTCGTTTAGATATTCATAGTGTTAGAGATAGTTATGCAGCAGCCAAATCAATTGGAGATTTTTATGTTAGAATGTTTTGTGAGCAATATGAAATTGAATGGACAATTTTACGTATTTTCAATGCTTATGGGGGAAGGATGGATGCTTCAAAATTTGGACAAGTAGTTCCTGAATTTGTGAAAAGAGCATTATTTGATGATGATTTTACAATTATTGGAGATGGTTCACAAACACGTTCATTTTGTCACGTAAATGATCATGTTCGTATGGTCCTAACACTTATTCAACATAATGATGGAATAGGAGTATTTAATATTGGAAATGATGAAGAAATATCAATGTTACAATTAGCAAAAATTATTCATGAAGTTGTAGGAAGGTCATTTGAACCAGTATTTTTACCTAAAAGGAGTAATGATCCACTTCGAAGACAACCTGATATGACTAAAACATGGGCAATAACAGGACCATGTCAGATTTCTTTACAAGATGGACTTGAATTGACGGTTAATTATTATAAAAAAT
>CAZMJH010000259.1:0-2195 GCA_964566595.1 uncultured Candidatus Poseidoniales archaeon | reverse complement strand
TGAAACAGTTACGGTAACTGCAACTTTAAATGTTGTTTCAGATTCTACTATTGAATTACCATTAGCTGTAATTTTTGAAGTTTCATAAATTTTGTTCGGCACGATTCCATTCTAAATCGAACCAATGTGCTATTTCTTTAACTGCATTAATTCCTGTTGATAAGTCAATTGTTTTCCAATTTAGTGGTTTACCTATTTCAAGAATGCCAGTTTGTATCGTTCTTATTTTATCAAAAGAACCCAGATATCTTTCTACATTTCTCCATGTATCTTTTTCTCTTGAAACGATCATTTTTTTGTGATTTTCTTCATTACGCACAAAGAGAATTAAGCCAATTGCAATCCCTCCTTCTTTTACCCATTTACGAATAATTTGATTATTTGGTTTTAGGTGCACCCCTTCTAAAATAAGATCTGTACCCTCTCTTCTTGATTTATCTATTATTGCCTCAATATTATTTGATATAACATTACAACAATCTTCCCAATCTGAGGTAGGATGATTGTGTTTTCCAACACTAAAAGAACTACGGTGAAGTTCTGGAGATTCTACAGCATCTATATTTGAACGTAAAACTTCACGAACGGTATCAGTGGAAACTACTTTTTTAATTTCTAAAAAATTTGCAACTTGCATTGAAAGTGTAGATTTACCTACTCCATTTACTCCCGCCAATAGTAATAATTTTGGTCGTCGAGACTTTTTCATTTTATATCCTCAATTAATTCATTATGCTATTGCTATATTACTATGATACTTCATTTCTTTAATTAAGTTTTTAAATTTCAATCTTGCCATTGCAAGCTTATATTTTGATTCTTTAATTTTAAATTTCATCATTATTTTCTTTTTATTCCAATTTTCTTTAAGTTCTAATTTTCTTAATTTTTTAGCATCTTTATATTCTTGGCGTTTTTTTGTTATATCCTTTAAAATAGTTCTTATTTGTCTTGAATATTCTTCTAATCTAGTATTAAAATCATCTTTAAATTCCTTTTTTGTTACCTTATTATTTTTATGTTCAAAAGAAGTTTTCATTTTTGCATTTTCTATAGCCCAATTAGGTACTTTGTGTAAATTACCAGTCATTTTCATCATTGAACATATGTTAATCCACCATTTTGTAGGGTCCCAGTGATACCATTTGTGACCATTACGATAATCTGCTTGAAAAGTATGATGGAAATTGTGATACCCCTCTCCAAATGTAAATATTGACAATATTCGAGAATCTTTTGATGTATCTTTTGTTGAATAGTTTTGTTTTCCCCAATAATGAGCACCCGAATTAATTAAAAATGTACCATGATGAACAAAAACAAGTCTTACAAGACCTCCCCAAATTAAACCTCCTAAAAAACCATTTATTCCTCCAATTATTAATGCACCCATTAATCCCGGTAGTATGATTCCTGAAAATCCTCCGATTTTGAAAATATGACGATCTTGCCAAATAAGTATTGGGTCGTTTTGTAAATCTTCAACCTCAGTAAGTTTTTTTTCTCCTTCTGAAATCATTACCCAACCCATATGGGCCCAAAAGAATCCACGAACTATTGAATATGGATCCTCATCAGTATCTGTTTTTAAGTGGTGTATTCTATGATCATTACACCAATTAATAATTGAATTTTGAAATGCTGCAGCACCAAAGATTGCATAGAATAAACGTAAAGGCCATGAAGCAGTGTGAGATCTATGACTAAATAATCTATGATAACCTGCAGTTATAGAAATACCACTCATAAGATACATTATGAAGAATATAAGAATCTCCCTCCAAGATATACCGTAATTAAGAGTATACCAATAAAGTCCGATAATTGCAATTATAGGTGTACAGCATAAAAATGATGCATTAAGAATATCTAATTTCCATTTTTGAGCTGGCCTTTTAAACTCACTCATTTAACGCCCTCGTTAAAATCCCTTATTGATTGTGTCGGATTATTTTTGTTCAATTGTTCCAATTATAATCAACGAGTTTATATCTGGGCGGATTATCTTGCAGTAGAAGACTGATGGATGAAGTAATATCTATGTGCCCGAATTGTGGATTTATGATTGGAGTTTTTTTTCCAGGAATGAGTTGTCCCGAATGTGGAGAATTACTTTTCCCATGATTAGATTGGCAAATCATCTCTTTCTGTTTTTGTATTTTCTGACCAATTGTAAATTCCCTTACTAGTTTTTT
>CAZMJH010000258.1:0-2211 GCA_964566595.1 uncultured Candidatus Poseidoniales archaeon | reverse complement strand
ACCTCGCTAACAATTTTGTTTTGTACTGGAGATTTTACACCATAAAAAGGCATATTTGTTTTCATATATGCTTGCATTGGAGCAACATTCTTTGGATTTGCATGCTTTTCCATCTCTTTATTAATGAATTTAGTAATATTCTTACTAATCATTTCATCACTTTTAAGTTGAATTTATTCTTCTTCATGTGAACTAATATTAAGAGTTTCAATACGATTAGCTACTTCACCTAGTACATACTCAGATTCTAATTCATCCATTACACAAGATACTCTTTCATTACCAAATAGGAAAGTTAGTTGACCATTTTTAGCAACATCTAAATCTCTAAAATCTGAAACATCCCATTGACGAGGACTCATAGGAAATAAACCAAGAAATTTTGGAATTAGTGTAATTGAGGAACCACTCATTCTAATTTCGTGTTTGGCTTCTAACCATCCTTTTTTCATAGTTCCATAGTACCAAATTCCAATTACTATTATGGCAGGGGATAAAAGAACTAACCATCCATTTAGTACTCCATTAGGAGCAATTGTAGATGTTGTTGGAATTCCAAAACTAAGTGCTGCCAACAAAGTAATTGCGAAAAGGGTCAATGCTTTTCCAGATACTACTGAAGGAATAGTAAAGCATACAAAACGTCCAACTTGAGTGAATTTAACTAACCCAATTTTTGAATCCTCAATAATCGGCCATCGATTTGGAAAATTCTTAATTTGATCAATTACATTCATGCCGTGTTCATCTGCTTCTACAGATCTACCTGTATGTTCTTCAAAACGAACTTCAAGATTTGCGGCAAGTGCTTCTAATAAATCAAGAATAACTCTTTCGTCCGTGAATCTCCCTAAATCAACAACTTTATTTTCTAATTTTAGATGCAATCCATATCCCATTCCTCCTTCTCCTTTAGAACTACTTTTCAAACCCTTAATTTTTGTATCCTTCCAACTTTTTTCTTTTCCTGCTAATGTATGGATTAATTTTTTCCCATTAGCACTAAGATTCCATCCTGTAGCGTTTGCTTCTATTTTTTCAGAATCACTACTAAAAGTCATATTAGATATTAATGAAGTATCTCCCATTTAACTTCCCCTCCGTGGTGGTCGTCCACTCGGTCTTCTCGATGAATCGCTTTCATTACTAGAAATAATTGAACTTTCTCTAGAACCCATTCTTCCACTTGAAGTTCTATTTGGAACTTTACTCTCCCCTTCAAGTTTTTCTTTTATCCGTTCAAATTGATTTCTAAGTAATAATCCATGTTCAACTTTGACTTTACCTTTTGCAATCATTTTATCAATGAATTCTTCCATAGGATCTAATTCTCTAATATCATCTAATCCATCAAGACGTTTACGAATTCCTCGGAAACGCACTCTTTTTCTTAATAATAGAAGTATTGAAATTGGCAATAATAAGAGTGGTGCAAGGTATTCACTAGCTACTAATGACATAACACCTGACATTGATACTTCAAAACCAGTTGTACTATATTCGGAACTAAATCCTTCACCAGGAACATAATAAAAACCAGTTTCACCATCACCATATAAATTTAAAGGGGTATTTTCACTGTCTAATGAATCACTTCCTCTTTCCATTTCTAATTCATCAGGAAAACCATCATCATCATCATCATCATCAAGTGAATCTGGAATTCCATCCAAATCAAAATCAGGAGGTGTAGAACTTTTATTATATGCATTATATGGAATTTTTTCAGCTCCCCCCGCTTGCAATTCTAATGAATTTGTGATTCCATCACCATCAGCGTCTTCATCTGCAAGATCCATTATACCATCACCATCCATATCTGGGCATCCTCTCCATGGAATAGATGAGTTTCCTGGAATACTTGGACAATCATCAGTAATGTCTGTATTTAATTGATCCGTCCAACCATCAAGATCACTATCAGACCAAGCTAAAGGATTATTTGGAAATAAATCAGGTAAAGAAGCACCTTCGGTTAGGTTATCTCCAAATCCATCCCCATCAGAATCTAGTTGTTGAGTTCTGTCAGTAGGAAAATTATCCATTTGATTTATTACACCATCACCATCATAGTCAGATGCACTTCCTCCATGTTCCCCGATATATTGATCGAGTAAATCTGGAATACCATCACCATCAGAATCAGGACAGCCAATGGAACCAATATATGACAATCCTGGAACATCAGGACATTCTTCAATATCATCAGCA
>CAZMJH010000257.1:0-2243 GCA_964566595.1 uncultured Candidatus Poseidoniales archaeon | reverse complement strand
ACTTGGAGCATATTCAAATCCTTCAGTTTCAGGGCCAATGAAAATATAATCATTACCATCTTCTTCTACAAAAGTGAGGAAACCTATTGGAGCACCATCATACCATAAAAGATCTCCATCAGCATCTGTGAACGGGAAATCTATTGGTTCAAGTGAACCATCAGTCATTCTTGCTTCAAGTTCTTGGCCAAATGTTTCTAATGTGTCATCTATATTTGAATCTGCAATATGTTCAACTACATTCATTACTGCGGCAGTAGGTTCTATTTCTTCCCCTTCATCCGAACCATCAGCACATTCTTCATTACCATTATTCACATATCCGACTGGAATTGTAGCTGATTGGTCTACACATGTAAATGTATGATCTTTAGTAAATCCAATCTCATCAGACCCATCAGCACAATCATCAGTACCATCATTAGCTTCGTAAAGCATAATTGTGCTTGCATCATCACAATAAAATTCCATATTCATATCATTAGAAGATTCGTCATCCCCATAAGTACAATCATTAGTACCATCATTTACATTTTCATGAGGAATTTCTTCATTCCAACTATATTGGCAATGATAAACATGTTCAAAGGTTTCATCGGCACCATCAGCACAATCTTTCTCACCATTATTATAATTATGAAGTTTAAGTTCGGTATCTCCATAATCACAATGACCTACTGTATCTGGTTCTAATTCTTGCATAATATCTCCTAATTCCTCTTCAATTACATTAGCAATTCCAGGATCATCTTCACTTCCTTCAAATGCATGCATTAAAATTGCTGCATTCATTATTGCATGAGGCACAGGTATTGGAGTACCTAAGAAACTCATTGCTTCAACTTGCGTTCCAGCATCATCAATCACGATATTGTAAGTTTTATCTTGATTAAACATGTATGGAGACTCAAATTCCATATCATCATGCTCAAAAGTTCCAGTGTATGTTGGCTCATCAGAAATTGCAATATTAAATACTTCAGCATCCATTCCTAATAAATCAGCAGGAACTCCTGAAAGTGAAAAATCATAATTCATTGAAGATGCATAATTCCCAGTTAATGAACCACATGGTGTTTCTATTACTCTACTTTCTACTCCTATTACTTCAAATTGCCCATCTCCCTGATATTCTTCTACTTCATCATCATTCACTGAAAATTCATCATAATAATTATTACAATCCCACAAAAATTCATCAGTCACTGAAAGATCTATTGAATCATGAACATCATATGGCTCAGCAAGACGCCATTCCGCATATGAATCTGTAATACTGGCACCCAATGCATTTGATAATGCCAGATTAATATCAATAGTATCATCTCCTCCAGTCCAATGGCTTTCATGAGTCATACCAAATCCGATTCCTGCATCCATTGTTGTAAGTACATCTGCACCAACTATGTCATTTCCAGCAGTTGTTCTATATTCTACGTATTTAGAACTTATAGAAAGCAAAAGTTCTGCATCAAATTGCATTGTGATATCAATGCCAGCACCTTGCTGAGTTAATTTTTCATCTTCACTACCAGCATCTGGATCTTCCCACTCCATCATCATAATCATATCAAACATTATAGCATTTACAATAGTCAAATCTGTAATATGCTCAGTTACTTGATGGGCATTTCCAGATAAATCATCAATTGTTTTCTCTTCGCCCACAGTTTGTTCAATAAAAATCATTGATTGTCCTGTTGAAAGTTGGGCTATTAGCATTTCAAAACCGGCTTCTTCGGCTGCTTCTGTAAACTTAGCTAATATCTCATCTATATTCAGGCCTGTCAATGTATACACATCTTCACCATATTCTGACCAATCATAAGATACACCCCATGCTCTATCTGAAGGAACACTGTTTTCAGCTGAAACAGGCATTACAGCAAAAGCGGTTAAAATTAGTAATGTAGCCAAGATTGTTGCTATACTTTTGTTTAACGATACTCTAGTCATCATTCTATTTGGCATACAAACTAGTATATGAACATTATACCGTTCCAGTGTAAAAAGTAAAGTGGCATTGCTAATTTGAATCTTCATTTATTGAATCGAAATTATCTTCAAGGGGGCCCCATTCAGTTAAAGTCCGATTTATTCCGAATCTTTTTGCAAAAAAGAATTTGAAATTTTTCCAACCATCACCCCAAGTATTTATTTCTGCATCTCCCACTCTTGTCCTATAAGGTACTGAAATTTCAGCAAATTTTCCTTTTTCTAAATGTTTTTTTGCTATTAATTAC
>CAZMJH010000256.1:0-2252 GCA_964566595.1 uncultured Candidatus Poseidoniales archaeon | reverse complement strand
CTTCATCAGACGCATCAGCACAATCATCTACTCCATCATTAACTAACCACCAATCAGTAATAGTTGAAGCATCAGTGCATGTAAAAGCACCCATAGCATCTGGATGCATGTCTGAATCCCTCTGAAACTCAATAGCTTTAGCGATAACATAACTACTAACTCCTGCGGGAATATCAACTAAATCATCCCATAAATACTCTTGATATTCATTTGTTTCAGCATCATAAACATTTGCATCAATCATATGTTGATTACAATCATAATCATCATAAGAATAACCATTTGCCGGATTTTGCCATGAACTTCCTAAATTTGCGGTATCATAACAAATAGTCAATGAAACATCATAATCAACACCTGGATTTAAGCCCGTTAGTGCTGCTCCAACCATAATTGAAGATAATTCATTATAATGATCACTGAGTACAGTAACCACAACTTGTTCATTTCCTGTTGTTCTGGCTTCTTCTGCACTAACTTGCCCTCCAAAGATTACAGAAATACTCATTAAAACAAGTATTAATGTCATTACTGTCGCTTTTGATTTTCTGCCCATATTACCTAGTTGCATAGGAGTATCTACGTCACATAGAAGACTTAATCATATCTGTAATAAATGAAAAATTCATAATAAAAAATCACGTACCAAATGAGAGTTTTGTTCCTTTAATTCTTGATGGTTTTTCACCCATTCGGCTGCCTTGTCAAAACAAATTTGTTTCATCTCTCCTGCCAATATTTTTCCAGAACGATATCCTTCATTCAATTCCTTAAGCACATCATCATCCTCTTCAAAAAAATACATCAGATACTGATACGCAACATCAATATCAGGATTTCCACCCTGCTGTCGATGTTCTTCTACTGTAGATTTTCCTCCAGAAAATGCAGATTTAATCTTCTTTTCAATCGAGTTAACATCATCAGTTAAGAATATTGTAGAATTAGGTTTGCTAGAACTCATTTTATCTCCACTCATTCCAACTGCAAATCGATGATAAGTACTAGCAGGTTGTAATAATCCAAGCCCTCCCATTCTACGTTCCAAATCAAGTAAAACAAATTTAATATCATCATAGTCTGCAATTGTAGCAGAAGGTATTCCCAAAGTACCATGTTTTGGATTTAGAATAAAATCAGAAAAACCAATCCCTGTCAAATTATCTGTAATTTTTGAAAATAAATCCTCTCGAACTCCTCTATTCAATTTTCCATCGGAAGAAATCCCCATAATTGAAGAATTATCATCCTGAACAGATAAGGATATATTCATACCTCCATTTTTACCTGGTTTCACATTAAACCAATTTGATTTAGATGTTAATCCTCTTGTTAAACGAATATGTGGGTCTTGATCAATACCCACGGGGACAACTATTGGACGTAAACCCCCGTATTCATCAAGCATTGGATGTACTATATCTCCTACCTGAACTAATGGTGCTTGAACATGGGCAAGATTAGTTTCACCATTAAATCCATAAATCGCTTCCATTTCAGATAAATTTGTACGTTTTCCAAGAGTAAATCCAATCCTTTGAACTATGGGCCTTGTAGACTGAAAATAAATGCTAGTTTTTTCAGGATCAAGTCCCATTGCCACATAATTTGCAACATATTCATCTAATGCATTTTTTCTACATTCTTCTAATGATAAACCTCTTGTTGCATGTGCTTCTAAATCTGCAACAGCTATTGTGACGTCTGCACCAAGTTCTTGAAACCATCTAACTTGATCTATAACCATTTTATGACCCAAATGCATTCTTCCAGAGGGCATTAAGCCAGTAAGAACCCCAAACGAATTTCCCTTGTTTTTAGCTCTTAATATCACATCTAAATCCCTATGCGCAAATACAATATTTCTACGATGTAACATAGAGGGGGATGGCAATTTTTGTGAATCAATTTTAGACAATCCAAATTGATCAATTATTCTTTGATAATCTGTGGATTGTGATGAAGACCAAGGGTCAATTCGAATATCAGCGGGCATATTCTCACCCCTCCGCAACTGTGATAGGAAATCAAGACTTCTACGCGAAAAATAATAAAATGCCCAATTAACGTACAAAATTAAAATTCCAAACTTAAAAATACATAAATCAATAAAGAAGAGTAAATAATATATTCATTATGGCAGACATAGTTGCACTCGGTTGTGGCTTAGTAGGCGAATATGTAATTACTAAATTAATTAAAGAAGGGCATAATCTAACTGTGGTTAGTCTTGAAATTCCAGAAAAATTAAT
>CAZMJH010000255.1:0-2262 GCA_964566595.1 uncultured Candidatus Poseidoniales archaeon | reverse complement strand
AACCGGTGTCCCTTGGACTCGGGGGTTCAAATCCCTCTCGTCGCGCTCTTTAAGAGACCACTAGTTTTTCTTTATAATAAGTAAAAACACACCAATTCAAGTAGTACGAATCTGAGGGTAAGGCATGAGCCTACCTATTTTGTATTCTTTTCGAAGATGTCCTTACGCTATGCGTGCTCGAATGTCTTTGGTTCGAACTGGGTTTGAAGTTGAGCACCGTGAGGTTATCTTGAGAGATCGTCCTACCCATATGATGGAAATATCACCAAAGGGCACTGTTCCAGTATTGCTTTTGCCAGATGGTACGGTCATTGAAGAAAGTTTAGAAATCATGGAGCATGTGCTCTTGTGGGATTTATCTCAACATGAAAGAGAATGGGTGAGGCGTAATGATGTTGATTTTAAATTTCATCTTGATCGCTATAAGTATCCCAATCGATACGATAACGTAGATGAATTGGAACACAGAGCCGCTGCATGCAAATTCATAGAATCGCTTGAAAAAGAGATTCCTGACGGGAATTTAAGTGATGCGATATTCCCTTTTGTCAGACAGTTTGCTAATCATAATCGTGAGTGGTTTGATGGACAAAATTGGCCCAATGTTCATCAATGGTTAGCAACAAATTTGGAATCAGAAGAATTTTCCAAATGTATGACTAAGCATAAGCAATGGATTCCTGATTACTAATCCGATTACTGTGATTTTTTGAGTCATTTTGAAATTATTCAAGACTTAGTCATATATTTTTGAATTCAATCACTGTGACGTCAGTTAGTTGGAATGCAATGAACATTATGAACATGAATATGCCAATGCCTTTATGATACGCTTTAGAATTTGTAAATACTCCACCTATTGCAGCACATCCCACAATACATGGCATGATTGTCATCGGACCAATTAATGGCTGTCCAAATAGTGAATAATTTACAATAGCAGAACTAAACAAAGAGAATGCAACAACTGAGAAGAATGCTTTGTGTACTGAATAATAGTGGTTCTCTAGGTCAATCATTCCCTCATCAGTTGCTTTAGGCAAAACCAGAGTTGTGAAGAAATATATGGAGGAGATATTAATCACAAGAATCCAGTACTGTGCATAAGTCCACTCTACTAGTTCAATGGAAAGCATCCAGAGCCCCCACCATGTGAAAATAGACCACATAATTACAGTGACCACCCACAGTGAATTGAGCCAGTACGGCTTGACCCGTTCACGAATTTCGTACAGATCAGATACAGCACGTAGAATATGCGCGAGAGCAAAACCAATAATCAACGAAACAAAGATGGTGACGAATTCGAAGGGAGACATCTGCATGGTGTTCGAGCAATGTTGAGAACAGACACTCTATAATCAAATAGGATTTTTCTAAGTTATTCTGCATGCATTTCCATAAGTTCCAATGATATAATTTCTAATGATTCTTCATGTGTTGCTTCAAGATTTATAGGACATGCCACTCCTTGTTCTGCAGCTTCTAACCAAGTTCTAGCACAAACACACCAACGATCCCCGTTTTTTAATCCTGGAAAATTAAAATGAGGAGCAGGAGTAATCAAATCGTTACCTTTAGATTTAGCAAATTGTAAGAATTTATCTGTAACAATACAACAAACAGTATGTAATCCGTGATCATTTTTATCAGTATTACAACAACCATCTCTATACCATCCTGTGAGTGGATCTAAAGAACAAGTTTGCAATTCGCTCCCAAGAACATTAATGCTCGGCCGCATAATGCATTCTAACCGAAACTACCACATTATTCCTTTCCACTTCTTGCGCGGAAGGCTAATGCCATTAGAATCGATATGGATAATGTGATTGCAGTAAAACCAGGTATTTGACCTTCTGAAGGTTCTTCTGATTCAAAACCATCATTTCCACCAGTTTCATTTCCACCAGTTTCATTTCCACCAGTTTCATTTCCACCAGTTTCATTACCTGTATCCGGTAGTTCAGGACATCCAGTTGAATTAACTGCAGTACCAGCAGGTGTTCCTGGACACAAATCACAGCAATTAGGAATCCCGTCTCCGTCAATATCAGAAGGTGGTTCAGGGCAACCTACAGAATCTACTGCAGTACCAGCAGGTGTATCTGGACATTGATCATCAATATCGGGCACACTATCTTCATCAGAGTCTGTAAGAAGCGGATCTTCCACACAAAATTCAAATTCATCGCTAACGAGTTCAGTACCATCATACCCATAAAGTCCTGCCCATACCTGATAACAATCTTCAGGAAGATA
>CAZMJH010000254.1:0-2265 GCA_964566595.1 uncultured Candidatus Poseidoniales archaeon | reverse complement strand
AATGTTGCAATGTTGCGTGTTGATGGTAATTTGGGTGAAGAACCTTCTAAATTAGCGATAACTGCTGCCGATAATGTAACTTCAAGAGGTGTGTTGATAGGTGCAGGTTTTATTGCAGGAGAATCATTAGTGGGGGTATTTATTGCTTTATTAATTGTGACAATTGGGGAACCTTCTAAATGGTTTCCTATTGGTCAATTGGGGCAATTCCCCACGTTATTATTTTTCTTTTGGTTTGTTGGCGTATTTATCTTTTTAACATCTTTATCTTTACCTAAGAAGATAATTTCAATCGGTGAAGAATTCATAGTAATAGTTAATCGTTCTTTTTTTAGATTATATGACAATATAATTGCCAAAAAGTAATGATTAATAATCACATTAATTCAAGAAAGAATCAAAGGCTTTACAGATAAGCATTATTTGTTTCTTATGAGTCTTAGCCGATTGGATGGTCTTAATGATGAAGAATTAGTAATTGAATTAAATGAAATTTCACGTAGGTGCAGAGTTGAAATAATAAAAATGGTTTATCGGGCTCAAGCAGGACACCCAGGTGGATCACTGTCCGAAATTGATTTGTTAACAGCATTATATGCAACAAAATTACGTGTTAATCCAAAGGAACCTAAATGGAAAGATAGGGATCGATTTATTTTATCAAAGGGTCATGCAAGCCCCGGCATGTATTCTATATTGGCTGAAATGGGATTCATAAGTGTTAGTGATTTAGAATCATATAGGGTATTAGGAGGAGTATGTCAGGGACATGTGGATTTGAAATATACACCAGGAGTTGATTTTAGTGCAGGTTCATTGGGCATGGGCCTTTCTTTCGGAGTAGGTTGTGCGTTTGCTGCAAGGTACGACAAATCTTCCCGAAATTCTTATGTTATGCTGGGCGATGGTGAAATTCAAGAAGGAGCAGTTTGGGAGGCCATGATGGCAGCGAGGCACCATGAATTGGGTAATTTAAAAGTAATTTTAGATTGTAATGGTATCCAAAATGATGATTTTGTAGATACGCAAATGCGAATGTTTAACATTCGTGAAAAGTGGGAAAGTTTTGGTTGGAATGTAAAGGAAATCGATGGACACAACATGTTAGAAATAATTAATGGTTTAAGATGGTTGGATATAAATAATAATCTTCCTTCTGTATTATTAGCTAAAACTGTTAAGGGTAAAGGTGTATCATTTATGGAAAACAATCCTAAATTCCACGGAGCCGCACCTAATGATGAACAATTTACTAAAGCATTAAGAGAATTGGGGGAGGTAGTATGACCGAATTAGCTGCATCTAGGGATGGATACGGGCACGCACTAATGGCAATGGCCGATAACGCTAATCTTGTAGTATTAGAGGCCGATTTAGGTAAATCGACAAAATCATGTTGGTTCAGAGAAAAATACCCCGAACGAACAATCTCTTGTGGAATTGGAGAACAAAATATGATGTTAGTTGCTGCGGGATTAGCCTCAAGTGGATATCTCCCCTTTGCTAGCACATTTGCAATATTTACTGAAAGGGCATTTGAACAGGTAAGAAATGGGATTGCTAGACCTAATCTACCAGTGCATATTTGTGGAAGTCATGGTGGATCTCATACAGGTACGGATGGTTCAAGTGCCCAGTCTATAGAAGATTTAGCGATATATAGATCCCTTCCAAACATGATTGTAATGCATCCTTGTGATGATTATAGTACACAGCAACTTACAATGCAATTGTTGAATTATCAATCCCCTTCTTATACTCGTACTGCAAGAAATAAGACACCTAGAATTTATGATGAAAATGATAAAAGATTAGAAATTGGCAAGGGTGTAATTCTCAGAGAAGGAGGGGATATTGTCATAATTGCTTGTGGAGTCATGGTTTCAAAATCACTTGATGCTGCAGAAGTACTTTTAGAAAAAGGAATTGATGCTACTGTTGTTGATATGCACACAATTAAACCCTTAGATGAGGACTTAATCCAAAAAGTAACTGTGGGATGTAAGGGAATAGTTACTGTAGAAGATCATAGTATAATAGGGGGTTTAGGGAGTGCTGTTGCAGAATATATATCTGAAAATCAACCCACAATTCTTAGAAGGGTTGGTGTCAGAGATAGGTTTGGGGAATCAGGGCAGGCCGAGGAGATGTTAGATTTATTGAATATATCAACTAACGATATAATTGGTGCTGCTTTAGAAATTGTAAATAAAGAGAGTGATTGATATGGAGTTATTTTTAGACACGGCAGAAGTTGAAGAAGTT
>CAZMJH010000253.1:0-2269 GCA_964566595.1 uncultured Candidatus Poseidoniales archaeon | reverse complement strand
ATGTTACTGAATTTGCAAAAGTAGGGAATCCAGGACATAGTACTGTAGCTCAATGGGTTGATTATGATTTAGACGGGGATTTGGATTTATATTCATTAAATTGGGGAATTTATTTGGGTGACAACCATATTACTATTGACGGTGAAGTTGGTACTGCACGTTCAGAAACAAATATCTTGTATAGAAATGATGGAGACGGTACTTTTAGTGATGTTACAAATGAAGCAAAGATCTGGGGCAATAATGTCTCTGAATCTGAGTTACCTGAACCTGGATTTCCTCTAAGCTCGGCATTATCAAGAGTAGATGTGGCTGCAGGGATTTCTTCGGGAGGAAATCTAATGGATGAATCTCCAGATGGAACTGGAATGAGTTGGGCAGCATTATGGTTTGATTTCAATATGGATCTGTATCCTGATGTTTTTATTGCATCTGATTTTGGAATTTCTCCATTATATTTGAATAATGGAGATGGAACATTTACAATGCATACTGTAGAAGCGGGCCTAAATATTCCCGGAACTGGAATGGGTGTTGATGCAGGAGATTATGATTTAGATGGGGATTTAGATTTGTGCCAATCTAATCTTGGACCAGAGTATATTTGGATGAGAGATGGTGAATCTTATCAACAAGTTGTAAATACAGATAAGTTTGCTGAAACTGGAATTATTGCAGGTACAAGAGGTGCAATACAAACAACTTGGGTTTGTGAATGGTTTGATTATGATAATGATGTTGATTTAGATTTATTTCTTTCTGCTGGAACTGTTGACTTTTATATTTCAGCGCGTGATAATGTAATGTATCTTAATTCTGGTAATTGGTCAGATGGTGAAGGTAATTTTGTTGATGTACTTCATGAAGTAGGATTATTTACGAGTGCTCAAGAAAAAACTCAAGGTGCTGGAGTTGCTGATTTTGATAATGATGGCGATTTAGATTTACTTTTAGGTAATTCTAATCAACCAATAAGGTTATTTGAAAATTTAGCTAATGAACAAGTACCAGATCGACATTGGATAATATTGGATTTAGTGGGCATTGAATCAAATAGACAAGGTGTTGGTGCTTTTGTACAAGTGACAGGTGAAGATAATGTCAAACAAAATACCATTCTTTATGCTTGTTCGGGATCATTTGGTTGTAGTGATGAAAGGCTTCATTTTGGATTAGGAAGTAGTGAAAAAATATCTGTTAAAATTTGGTGGCCTTCAGGTAATGTTGATGAATATACAGACATGAAAGTAGATAGGATTGTTACTTTATATGAAAATCCTGATACATATAACCCTCTTGGAATTGTAGTTATGCTTGGATTTGTAGGATTACTTACGTATATTTTGCATAGAAAAGGTTGAGAAGGCAACCCAAGACGGGTGTGTATGGGCAAGTTGAAGCAAACACCGTTAGATAATGAGCGCGACAAGTCAGAAATGAGGGAACCAATAGTTGAATTAGATTTTACTAGTAATGCACTCGCTTCTGTACTTTATCGTCAAGGAAATACAGTTGTATTGGCTTGTGCTACAAAGGCCGCAAGTTTACCCAGATGGTTTCCAAGAGACGCTACACGTGGTTGGGTTAATGCAGAGTATTCACTTATGCCAGGATCCACAGATTCTAGGTTTCGAAGAGAAAGGCAAGGTGCAAAAGGTAGAACTATGGAAATTGAGCGATTAATAGCAAGATCATTACGTGGCGTAGTAAATCTTGATGAATTAGGTCCTCTTTCCTTGACTGTTGATTGTGATATATTAAATGCGGATGGAGGTACTCGTTGTGCATCAATTACAGCAGCTTCCATTGCATTAAGGCTTGCAATACGTAGATTAATAGATAGTGGTGATTGTTTACCATTAGAAAAACGATTAGATCTAGACCTTGAAAATATAAAATTAAGTTCTGAAGAAAAAATTGCACATGAAAAAGCAGTTATGACTCATGATGTTTCAGCAATTAGCGTTGGTTTGATAGGTGAAGATGTGTATTTAGATTTAGATTATGTATTGGATAGTAATGCAGATGTAGACATGAATGTTGTTATGACTAGTAATGGAGAATTTGTTGAGATTCAAGGAACTGGAGAAGAATCCACATTTACAGAAAATCAACTTAATCAATTGATTGGTGTAGCTAAAAAAGGAATAAATAAATTGCATCAATTTCAAGTTGATTTGTTTGAGAATTTAATCTGATATTGGGATTGTAAGAGAGTGGGACAGGCCGGACTTGAACCAGCGACCTCCGCATCTTCAGTGCGGCGCTC
>CAZMJH010000252.1:0-2302 GCA_964566595.1 uncultured Candidatus Poseidoniales archaeon | reverse complement strand
ATTTAGCCATAGAAGCCTCTTTAGAATGCCTTTTCCTTCCTGATTCGTAATGTTGTTCCTTAGCCCATGCAGCACGATAAACCATCATTCTTGAAGCATCAATTCTAGTTGCCATATCTGCCAAATAATTTCCAATCGTTTGATGATATAGGATTGGTTTTCCAAAAGTTTCACGTTCATTTGCAAATTTAAGAGCAGCTTCATATGCACCTTGAGAGATTCCTAGTGCCTGTGCAGCAATTCCAATTCTGGAATTATCTAAAGCATTCATTGCTATTGGAAAACCATCACCACTATTTTTGAGTACATTTTCTATTGGGACTTTACAATTTTCTAATACTAAAGTCACAGTATCTGAAGATCTAATTCCCAATTTATCTTCTTTTTTGCCTACAGATATTCCTTCGAATGTTTTCTCAACTATGAATGCGGTAGTGCCACCATGTTTCTTTTTTCCATAATCTTGATGATTAACATCTTTAGCGAAAATAATTACTATGTCTGCTTGGTCACCATTAGTAACCCACATTTTTTCCCCATTCAAAATATAATGGGTACCTTCCTCATTTAATTTAGCATTACATGAAAGAGAGGCAGCATCAGTACCGGCTCCGGCTTCTGAAAGAGAATATGCGCCAATTTTATCTGCAGCTAATTGAGAAAGATATTTTTCTTTTTGTTGTTGATTTCCATGTAATGCAATAGTCATGCTGCATAATCCTACATGAACACAAAACATAACTGCAAAAGATGGATCAACTCTTGCTAATTCTTCAATGATTATGGCTTCAGACACATGATCTATTGGATTACCTCCAAATTCTTCAGGAATAGTTATTGAATGTAAACCAGAATCAATAAATTGTTTCCACTCATCGTTAGGGGGAGATTGAGATGCATCTCTGGAACTGACAGTAGCAGATAGTACATTTTCTGCAAAATCTCGTACCATCTCTCTAATCATCATTTGTTCTTCTGTTTCTTGAAAATCCATTATCCCACTAATTCATTGGAATAAGTTCAAGGTATTATCAGTTACTTGAAACAGTATTTATGTTTGTCCGCTTAATTGATATAATACTCATTAATCGCGCTGACCGTTTACGATGGATGATGATGAAATTCAAGAATTCAGTGTTGCACATAAAAGGAGATATTCAAAGAATCATCTTTGGTATCAAGAAAAGGATGATAGAACTACAATTGGGGTTAGTGATTTCATATCAAAGGAGAAAGGTGAAGTGCTTAGAGTAGTACTGCCTCATTCTGAAACAGAAGTAAATGTGGATGAAGAATTATTTTCAATTGATTTTGAATCGGGAACTGTAATTTTCCGCTCATTATTTAGTGGCGAAATTGTAGAAGTAAATGGGGAAGTTGAAATAAATCCAGAACTTGTAGATGATAGTCCCTACGAACATGGATGGTGTATGATTTTTGAAGCACATAGTATGGCTATTGAAGATTTAATGGATCCAGATGAATATATTGAATATCTTCAAGAAGTTTTAATTTAAGAAAGACTCAACTTCTTGTAGGCAAGTTGGATTTTGTTCAAAATATGCATGAATTGGAAGAAGTAATTCAGATATGGCATCAGCAACAGCGTATTTAACATCTATTGGGTGAATCGCTTCAGTGCAAACCGCATCAATAACTGCATCAAGTTCAAGGTACGTAGAGGGTTCTCCGAATTCTGGTTTTGGAGTTGCAGTAATTTTACCAAATTCAGGTAAAATAATATGTTCTATTAATTCATAAATCGGGGAGTTCCTATCAGAGGGGTCGAGGTAAGCTTTACGTATTTTCTTTCTTAATTTTTCAGGAGAATCGTGTAATAATATTGCGGCATTAGGATTTGATTTAGACATTTTATGATCAAAAGAATCCATCCTCGCACCTGATGCTTTAAGACTTGAGATTATTGGCGTATGGAAACAAGTTGCTTTTTTCCATTTGTATTTATCTCCAACTTTTCTCATGTACATATGGGCCTTTCTTTGATCCATTCCACCTAATGCAATATCAATATGTAATTGGAAAATATCTGCCGCTTGCATAGCAGGATAAAAGAATTTAGAGAGGTCCCCATCAGCCGAATCTTCATCTCTCCCCATAATAGTGAAGGTTTTTCGTACTTTTTTCAAACTCATATTTTTTGAGCATTTTAAGACGCTTGCCCAATAATCTCCAGAATCCATTAATTTACTAGCATATAGAAATCTTAATTCTCCAGGGCCGTCTCCTTCATCGGGGTTATTTAGAAGTATTTTGAATAATTCTTCCATGTTGGAGATGGCTT
>CAZMJH010000251.1:273-2320 GCA_964566595.1 uncultured Candidatus Poseidoniales archaeon | reverse complement strand
TGGCATGACCCCCCCTTTTACTTCTACATTTTCTACTTCATAAGTTTGTGCAGCATCTTCTGCATCTTCTTCAATTTCATTATGTTGTCTCATTGCATAATAACCTAGAATTAAAACTGGAAGAATTGTAACTATGAATATTGCGCCACTATTTCCTAATTCAGAACTAAAATAACTATTAGGATCCGCCCAATCAAATACTTCATCCTCTCCATCTGTTTGTTTTAGCAAGATTTTTATTGGGAAATATTCTACTGAACAATGATTAATTCCATCACAGATTCTTAAAGTAATTACAGTATTTCCTGTTTCATTCCAAGAATATTCTAAAGTCTGAGCAATTATGTAATCATTTGAATTGTCTCCATCCATTGCGTTTGCTATACTTGCATCTTCATACCTTGAGTCAAAATCCCAATAATATGTGATTCCCATGTTTACATCTATATTACAATCATTATCGTTTATACCATCTTCATCATCATCAATTAGGGGATTAAGATCACGACAAGCTACTAATCCATTAGAAACTTCAATATCTTCAGCACTAGCACTAATAGCTATAGTGAAATCTTCAACGATTTGTTCAATACCACTGGAGAAATCAATCTGAGTAAATTCTGGGGCTTCGTCTATTAGAACCTTAAATTGAATTTGGCTCGTATCTCCTGTGCCATACCCATCTCGAACAGTTAGGGTGACAACATATACCCCTGGAGATGAATATGAATACCACGGGCTAGGTTCATTACTTGTTGGTCCTGAATCTCCAAAGTCCCAAGAATATTCTACAATTCCATTCCAATCAACTTCATTTCTATCAGGATTTGAAAACCCATTATATTTGAAATCACCATCTCTAGTACCACTAGAATCAAAATAAAGTAATGTTCCAGGTGCGGCAAAAACTTCTCCATTTTCTGTGAATGTCGATGTATATGTGAATACACTATCATTGTATCGAGGAGTGGTTTCGGTTACTATTTCTCCATCTAACCATGCATCTAGTATCTTTGCATTAATTATTGGAGATGGATTTGCAATACGAATTACTCTTTCTAGAGTTAGTGATTGAAGTCCTAATGAATCAGTAACAATCAAAGTTACTGTATAATCTCCCGGCTCATTGAATTGATATCCAATAGGTTCGTCAGTAGATGCATTTATGGAATATCCATCTGAGAAAATCCATTGAGAAATCAATGCATCTGAACTATCTGGATCGTAACTAGAATCAGAGTCAAATGTATAATTTCTTCCTGCCACTGCGTCTTCAATAACGAGATTAATCGGGTTTCCCATATTGTCATACACTTCTAAGATTGGTACAGGACGTTGATTGTTTACAGTAACAATAAATATTGCTGAAGATTGATTCCCATCATTATCTGTTGCAGTAATTGTGACATTGTAAGTACCAGGATATTTCCAGGCAGGAGTTGGATTCAAATCTGTCGAAGTTATTGGTTCAGTAAATGAACTGTCAAAGGTGATTCCTATACCTTCTAAATTTACTTCACCCTCAAATTCCCATATGGTATTTGTAATTGTTCCATCATCATCTACAAATACCTCTGGCAAAGTTATTGGAACGAGAGTTTCTGTTACAAAGTCACCTGTAAAAATTTGTCTTGGAATCCGATTCATTACTAATATTTCTAATTCCAAAAAGGCAACGTTTGTACCATCATTAATGCTTAGATTTAACAGAGATGAGCGACCATTTGCTTCACCTTCAGTCCATGCATGCAATACTTCATACATTCCAATGCCTGAATCAATATCTCCGTCACCAAATGCCCATGTAAAATCAAGTAATTCAATAGGCACATTATCATTAGTTCGATAAGCACTAAATTCGGTAGCTTGGTCTGTATCTAAACACCAATCTGTAGGACACCATTCAGGTTTTTGACTAAGTGATTGGCCATTAATTCTAATTTCAATATTTGGAGTTGACTCATCCGTAATATTCATTGTCCAATTAAGAGTTTCACTCCATCCTCCGCCTACATCTTGGACTTTCAGAGTAACAGGAAAGAACCCA
>CAZMJH010000251.1:0-263 GCA_964566595.1 uncultured Candidatus Poseidoniales archaeon | reverse complement strand
AGGCCCGTCTTGGATTTTTCAGAGTAGAAACACTACCGTCTCCAAATGACCATTCATATGCAACAGGAGGATCATTATTCGGTAGTGTTTCATTGTTAGTTGACAAACCCCACCAATCTTCACCAGAAGCAGAAAATTGTATTTGATCCCATGTTTCAGCATCAAATGTATTGATAGAACCGATTGCATTTGGAATCATATTTTCTAAGAAAACATTTGGTATAACTTGAGTATCAATAACGGAACCAGTTAATTCAATTAAT
>CAZMJH010000250.1:0-2323 GCA_964566595.1 uncultured Candidatus Poseidoniales archaeon | reverse complement strand
CAAGAGTTCACCGTAGGTGAAATACGAAAATTGGCCTGAGATATAGTAAATCGGATGAAGTAGGGCGTGTTCGGCATAGCATGAGTTGGAACCTACATTGGTCTGAAGTTGAAGTTCTAGACTCAAATTCTGAGGCACTTGGAGTACCTCAATGGGAATTAATGCAAGCAGCAGCCGAACAACTTGCTGAACAAGTAAGAATTATGCTTCCAGAAGGGGGTAATGTCCTCTTTCTTTGTGGGCCAGGCAATAATGGGGGAGATGGGTATCTTGCAGCAGCTGCATTAATGGAAAATACAGAATTAAATTCAGTAAAATATGATGTGTGTGTTTTAGCAAGTCATGAATCTCAAAAAGAAACTAGTACAATTTCAATTAGGGCCCGAGAGTGGGCTGTAGGGACAGACGTACATATCACTTCATGGTATTCAGATTTCGTTGATTCATCTGGTTGTGCACCCAATTCAAGAACCTTTAGTGTATTTCATCCTGAATTAATTGTAGATTCGTTACTTGGTTCGGGAGCCGATGAAATAGGTGTTGAATTAAGAGGTAATATTGGGGAAATGGTTACGTGGATTATTAATCAACATTGGTATCCCAAATGTAAGAAATTAGCATGCGATATACCTACAGGACTTGGAAGTGATGTTTGTTTAATTGCAGAATCAACAATAACTTTTCATGCACCTAAATTAGGTATGTTAGATCTAAAAAACAAACCACGTGAGGAAATTGGAAAATTAATCATAGCACCACTTCCTTGGCCAGATGATACATTAAATCCAGGTCCTGGAGATTTAAAACGATATGTATCGTTAAATCCAGAAGCTGTAAAAGGAGACCGGGGCCGATTATTAATAATTGGTGGAGGACCATATCATGGTGCTCCGATTCTTTCTGCAATGGGCGCATTGAGAATTGGTTGCGATCTTGTTCATGTTGCTATGCCATCTTTAGCCGCACAGCGAGTTGAATGGCCAATAGATGTTATTTGTGAAGAAATCCCAGATGTTGGAATCCTCAGTACTTTAAGTCTTAATGCGATTGAAGAAAGAATGACTTCAGGAAGAGGGATTCAAGCATTGCTAATTGGCCCAGGATTAGGAAAAGTTGAGACAACAAAATCCGCAGTACAATGTATTCTTGGTTTGTGTGTCAGATATGAGATCCCTGTGGTAATAGATGCAGATGCAATTTCTGCCCTTCCTAAAACAACATGGCCATTAGGGTTAGTTGGTGTTGTAACACCTCATGCTAAAGAATTAGATTCATGGTTAGGAACAAAATCTCCAACAGAATTGATTGAATCAATTGTTAATGAAAATGGATGGACTGCTGAATCTCTGTTGTCAGAAAATTTTTGTATTATCAAAACAGGGTATGTTGATGAATTGTTTGGGCTTCATAATCGTCATGTAACATTGAGTGGAGGGAATCCACGTATGTCTGTTGGGGGCACAGGAGATGTACTTGCAGGAATAATTGCAGGACTTTTAGCTAGTGGAGTGAAGCCTTGGCCTGCTACAAGAATTGGGGCATATTTACTACGTGTTGCTGGAGATGAAGCAGGAAAAGAATTTGGGCCAGGGTTATTGGCCAAAGACGTACCACTTTTTGTTTCAAAATCCTTATCAAATTTAATTTAACTTACTCCTCAATCAAAAATAACATATTAAAAAAACCAATTGAAAAATAACTTTTTCAATTGAAAAATTCAATTCTTTTTCTTTCCATCAAAATCATTTTCATCTGGTTTAACATTCAATCCATAATTCCAAGACCATCGCACTAAAACAATTACTGAAACCACAGAAAGAATGAATGTGATTCCAATAATTTCATCAATATTAATCAAACTCAAAGTGAATCCAACTACAGATAAATATCCAATAAGCCTACATAATTCAGCAAGTTTTGTTAGAATCATCATTTTTTGTTCGTTAAGGAATTCACGAAATCTTTGGACATATATGTGCATAATCAGATATACGCCTTGGAATGGTAAAATTGCTGCAAAAATAATTAATGTTGCTAAACGAAGAGTAGTTAGTTCTAGTTCTTGATATGCACTTTGAGATGCAAATAAGAGATATGCGACACTACCTCCAAAAAGAGCACTGACAATAGTATAGTTCCGTTCACTGAATTCGGAATCATATATTTCAGTAGATTTATTTTTTTTAGAAACTTTGCTCACGAAGCCCACCGATTGCATTTTAGAATTGAATGTTGCCCTAATTTTTTTAATTTAAGCAGTATTTGAGGTATTTAAATTGAGTGCCGTTTCCACTCATGTGACCGTAACGAATTAAGAGGTATG
>CAZMJH010000249.1:0-2342 GCA_964566595.1 uncultured Candidatus Poseidoniales archaeon | reverse complement strand
CATTAATCTGTATTTCAAGGCAACTTCACCCAAAATTCTCTAGCCAAAAGGGGCTAATTAATTAATTTGGGCACCCAGAACAAATATTATTAGTAGTGATTAACAATAATAAATTATGGATGAACCCGAATTGAGAGTTGGCGGATGGGTTCAACAAAAAAAAAGAGGAAAAATAAGAAGGCTTTTTAGTTTCTTATTAATTGTAACTGTTGGTTTGCTAGTTGGCGGACCTATGCTCATCGATTATAAGGAAACAGAGGTAAAAGATTCATTATATTTGAATACTGGTGTTTGGAATGGACCGTTTGAAAAAGACCATTCGAAAGAATTTAATGGCCATTTAAAAATTTCAAGAACAACTTATGAAAGTTTAGATGGAAAATCAGGAAAATTAATTGTCCTCTCAATTAGTTCATTAGTAAGTCTTGAATATTTTAATATGCATGATATTAATGTCAAAAAAGTTAAAGATGAGATTAATAAAGAAGGACTAGAACTGACTACTACAGGAAAAATTGCTTCAGAAGTTAATGCCAACTTGCCTGCAAATACGAATATTTATCACTGGAATGCAGAAGCTACTAACGATTCAACTTTTTTTGAAAATAAAGATGACATCTTTGTTAAGGTTTTTTCTTGGAATCGTGTGTGTGAAAGTCAAACTATTTGTACTGGGAACACTATTATCTGTATAGCTCTTGGTAAAGATCAAAACTACATAAATCAGGCAACTGAAATTATTGAAAATGTGAGATAAATATGTTCTGTCCAAAATGTAAATCTATGTTAGTACTTAACCGAGCTACAGGTCAGAAAGAATGTAAAAGAACATATTCTGATGGACGCAAACCATGCGGATATTCTGAGAATAAAGGAAAAACTGAAATTAAAAGTAGAGAAATAGAAAAAAAGGAAATGGTAGTAACTGAAGGATTAGAAGGGACTTTACCCACTGCGAAAATAATTTGCGAAAAATGTAACCACAATGAAGCAACATGGGTAATACGTCAAACAAGAGCTGCTGATGAACCATCAACAAGAATCTATCAATGTACTAAATGTAAGAACAAATGGAGAGAATACTAGACGAATTTAGCATTTAATACTAGTAATTTATTTTTTATATAAGATAAAATTTCTTCCTTAAGCTCAGATGAATTGTCCATATATGTCGCATGACATATTAACTCTAATGCTACTCTTAACGACTCTGCTTCTCCTACTTTCCGGACAAAAATCATTGATAAATATTTGGAACCATCTAAACTAGATTCTCCCGAATGATAAATTATTGAACGATTGTCTTCTTCCTTCGAATTACAGAGATATAATCCTGGCATCTCTTTAATTATCTTTGCGATTTTTCCAACTTGTAAACCCTCAATATTCAATGAAGAATGTGACGTGTTTTCATTAAAACTCAGCCTAGAATCCTCATGTTCCTGCTCCGATAATTTAAGTGGTTTTACATAGCAACCCAAAAAATTTGTCTGGACATCACCTAACCAATCTGTACATTTACGCCCTATATCATCTATATATTCACTAATTAGTATGACTCTGGTATTGGCTCTACTTTTAGCTGAAAAACTAAAAACAATAGGTGCTGACTCATTGGACTCAAGATGATTTATTCTTACTACTCCTGAAGGAGGATATGAAAGAATTAGTCCTTCGCCTTCAATCTTAGCTCTAACTGAAATCTTATCTAACTTGGTGTCAGATGAATTTAATACATTCAATCTTAATTCAACTTCATCACGGCATCTGAACATTGAAGAGGACAACAATAAAATGTCTTTATTACTGTAAATTACAAAAGCCATATGGCTCTCTATCTTGTCAATAATTATCTCTTTCTTAAGAAACCGTTTAGATATATGATCTGTATAATCATAAAAGAAATCTTGAATATCTGAATTAATATTACCTGATTTTAACCAATCTAAAATAAGATTTTTCACATCACCTTTCAATTTTTCGATATCCTTTTTTGAGTCATCTATTAACTGTTGAATAGCGGACATCTCTTCTTTGATTCCTTTTTTAGCCTCAATAATAAAATTTTTCTGATCGAAAATACCATCATTCTTTATTTTTGTCAAATCATATCTATCTAATTTTAACAAAAGATGGTCGGTAAATTCTAATAAATTAATATAGCTTGTATCATTATCAATGTCCCAAAAAAGTGAATAATAGGGATATATAAGAGGTACCATTTCATCAGTTTGCGCTCCTTCAAGACCCAATGACTTCATGAAATTAGGTAATGAATCTAAATAATTTACATGCCTTTCTTGCAAAAGCTCTAATCTTGTTCTTAAATCAAGAATAATACT
>CAZMJH010000248.1:0-2358 GCA_964566595.1 uncultured Candidatus Poseidoniales archaeon | reverse complement strand
GCTTTCTATAATTGTACCAATTAAATCTGCTTGAGGTGCCAATAAAGCTTCATCGCAATTATATACAATGCCACCCTCTCCAGCTTCTATTATTTTCAAATTTGATGCTTCACAATGAGTTCTAGTAATTTTAAATGCACGATTTAAAAGTAATAATATTGGGCCAATTACAGCAGCTCCGACTATAACTCCTATCGTTTCTGCTATTTGTTGACGCCAAGGAGTTGCACCAACCATATGACCTGTTTTCAAATCTTGCATAACATCTCCGGCTATTGCAGCATTTACTGCAACAACAGCAGCAATCATAAGAGTTGCAAACATCATTGTGGGGTTATCTGCACCAATTAAAAATCCAACAATTTTTACTAGTGCAGCAGTAAACATCAATGTTGCAATTGTCATACCTGAAACAGGGGAATTACTTGAACCAACAACTCCTGCAATATATCCCGCAACAGCTGAAAAGAAAAAGGCTACGGCAGCAATAAAAACTGTTCCTGCAATTGCCATAGCAACTCCCAAATTTATCATAAAAAATAAAAAGGACAATAATAAAATTAATCCACACACTGCTAAAACTATACGCATATCTGAATCTTTTTCAGTCCTAATTACGAACTCCTCATCGGATGAATTAAAATTAAGAGCTTTACTAAAACCTGTAAAAATAGTATTTCTCATAGACCATAATGTCCAAACTCCGCCTACGACCATAGCCCCAGCCCCAATATATCTTACTTGACTACTCCATACCGCATAATACGAGGGACCTGCATGCCACTCCCCATTTACAAGTGAATCCCATCCCGGTGGTTCGGATGGAAATCCATGAAGAAGACCATAAATAGGGACAAGGAAACCAAATCCCAAAAGCCCACCAATAAAAATAAAAGAGGCTATTCTAAGTCCTACTATGTAACCTACAGAAAGTAATGCGAGTGACATTTCGCTACCTGCATAAAATTTTGTACCCATAAATTCAGTAACAGTATGCACTCCTTTTTTTGTAATTTTCATTCCTTCAACTACCCACCCATACATAGCACCAATAATTAATGCATAAACTATTGCAATAAGTCCAGAACCCCCCTTTTCTCCTGCAACAAGAACCTCAGTACAAGCAACGCCTTCAGGATAAGGTAATGCTTCTTCAACAATGAAAACTCTGCGTAAAGCAATAGTAAACATCGTACCCAAAACTCCCCCTAAAAAAGCAATAATAAATGTTTGAAGAGGATCTATCTCATCCCAAATTCCCATAACAAGTAATGCAGGAACTGTGAAAATTACACCTGCAGCTAAACTTTCTCCTGCAGAGGCCATAGTCTGAACAGCATTATTTTCTAAAATTGATACATCTTTGAACCGAAGGCCTCTCAAAAGTAACATAGACATTACAGCAGCAGGTATTGAGGCTGAAACAGTC
Organism: uncultured Candidatus Poseidoniales archaeon; assembly: GCA_964566595.1. Taxonomy (GTDB): domain Archaea; phylum Thermoplasmatota; class Poseidoniia; order Poseidoniales; family Poseidoniaceae; genus MGIIa-I. The sequence continues at coordinate 929 of CAZMJH010000248.1, read as the reverse complement.
ATACCTACTTTCATTCCCAAATATGCATTTGCAGCAGTCATCACAATTCCTAAAAATATACCTAAAATTATGGCTCTTGGCGTAATTTCAGGCAAAGATATTCGAGCCGGAACGAAAGGTGATTTATCCTCTGCCATGTGTACCCGTTACACATTCAATTTGTCAATCCTTTGGAATTAATACACATGTGAGTGATTCATATACAAAATACTTCTCCGGTGATTGGTGGTGCTCTCTTGAGTAAAGAGTGGTCTTCAATGGATGCTGATGATGTCCTAGTGAAATTAAGATCTTCACTTCAAGGTTTATCGGCTGATGAAGTTGATTACAGATTACAAAGGGATGGTAAAAATAAACTGATTGAACCACCTATTACACCAGCATGGAAGAAATTCTTAGAACAATTTGTAGATCCTCTTGTTTTTCTACTTATAGCGGCAGCAATCATCTCTATTTTTGTTGTTCATGAATTAGGAGATGGGATTTTCATATTATTTGTTATCACAGTTAATGCAATCTTTGGATGGAGGATGGAAAGTCAAGCAGAACAGGCAATGACAGCCTTGAAAAAAATGAATTTAGATACTTGTGTTGTAATTAGGGATGAACATGATGTCATAATAAATAGTGAGGATCTAGTTATTGGTGATTTATTAAAATTGGAAGATGGCGACAATATACCTGCTGATGTAAGAATTATTACAAGTTATCAATTTCATACTGATGAATCATCAATGACCGGAGAATCTAAATTACGAAAGAAAATATCAGAAAAGATTACTGGAAAACGCCTACTTGCAGAAAGAGACAATATGTCCTATATGGGGACTGTTGCTACAAATGGTAGGGCATTAGGAGTTGTAGTTTCAACTGGAATGAATACAGAATTAGGAAAAATTGCTGACAATATTACTTCAGTAGAAACTCCA
>CAZMJH010000247.1:0-2358 GCA_964566595.1 uncultured Candidatus Poseidoniales archaeon | reverse complement strand
CCAGTCTACATTATCAAAAAATACTGTAATTGCTCCAGCCATAGCTTGAATTATCAACAATAAAAATACCACCAAACTCATTAAATGTACCTCTGGACTCAACTCATTTTTTGAATTTTTGACCTTGTATACATTATACAAACAAACTGGCAATAATATTATTCCAACCAATAGTCGATGAAACCATTCAGTAAATATCTCAAAAGTAGAATACCTATGATTGGAACCTCTAGAATCAGTTTCTTCTGGATTTTCTTCCCAATATTCTGCCTGTTCACTTTCAGATATGTCAAAAGACCAGCTCCCGAAACATTTTGGCCAATCAGGACAACTTTCTCCTGCATCATTTATGCGTACAAATCCACCCGTCACAATAACTAAAATCGAAAGAAAAGCAATAATAATTGGTATCCTATACCCATTGCATGAATTGCTCTCTCCACTCATGTTTACCCGAAGAAAAAGTAGTGCATAACGCCTTGCATTCACTCGTCAGTGTTAATAATGGTTTGTCGGTGGCGCTGAATGTCCAGAAGGGCAGGTGAATGATTTGGTAAAACCAATACGCGCACACACACGTTTTGAAAGAGCAAGAATTATTGGAGCAAGAGCATTACAAATTGGAATGGGGGCTCCTATTTTTGTAGATGAAGTTACACTTAGAGAAGAGTTTAAGGAAGAATTAATCTCAATATATGGTATTGAAGAAGCAAATATTAGATTTGTTTTAGACCCACTTAAAATTGCTATGTACGAATACGACAATGAATTAATTCCTATTGATGTTGATCCTCACGAGGATTAATCAAGATAAAATTTCACTTAATTGTCCTATTTCAATTGCTTTTCTTATACATCTACAAATTCTTCTACCCGTAGACATTCCAGATTCGTTAATATTTGAATAAGAAGAACCTGTTACAAAAGGATTTGATCCAGCTACAATTCTTGCAGAAATTTCAAATACTCTAAATTCTAATTTATCCGTAACGATTGTTTCTAAACAAAATGCACCAATCATACCTCGTGATTTTTCTTCTAATTCAAACGAGGTTGAAATAACTCCTTCAGCCAATCTAAATATTTCGGGCAACAAACTTTCCCTTAAAACTACTGGTTGGTTTCCAGTCACTACAAATGATGGTTCAAGAGATAGTTCTCGTAAATCTCTAAGTGACCCTAATTTGTAAAATTCATCAACATTAGATTCATCTCTTCGGTCCATAGACATTAATTCTAATCTTCCAAGATTCATTCCAGCATGTGATTTAATTCCATGCACTTGATAACCATCTTGTGCTAATGGATCGAAAAAGAAATGAAGATAATATCTACAACCTAATACATATTCTTGTATAGTAAATTCTTCATCTAAATTTACATTTCTTCTAAAATCTCTATAATCTCTTGCAATAAAATATCCACGTCCACCTTTTGCACCAGCATATTTCACAATTACGGGACTATCAATGTCTCTTGGATCTTTGATTATTTTCGGCGTTATACATCCTGAACTTTGTAACCACAAACGCTGTTTTTCTCTACTAGATTCCCATTTTAATATTTCACGATTACCAAATGTGGGGATTTCTAGTTTACTAAAATTATCGGCTCCAAGATATTCAACAAGAGAACCATGAGGTATAATGATAACTTGTTTTTTACGAAGCCAATCAACTTGATTTAACAAATCTTTGTAATCGTCAAGCATAAACCATTCATCTGGTTCTGCCCCAGGAAATGCTGAATAAAGTCTTCTTTTGTCCGCACCTACAGCAATTGCTAATGTCTTGAAACCTGCTTGTTTAGCGCCATGCAATATTTGTAAAGCAGAATGGGATGCTACAACCCCTATCATGACCTGAGACACATCATAACCGGACAACCACCATCGCAAGTCAGCATCAGTGATTCCCATATGGAGTGTCGGCAATAGACGCTCTATGACAGTTACGCTTTTGTTCAATTAAATTTTATAAATCATTTAAATCAAAATTATGTACATATGTCCACAAAAATGAAAATTAACTATGTCTTCGGATGTACGGTTACAGGGTATTTATGCTATACGAAGAAGCTAAATTTATTGGAAAAATAATGCATAACTTGGACCCTGAGGATGTGTTTCCATTGCGCAATCTTGGTAGTTCTAATGATGAATTATCAAAATCAAGACAACCATGGATTGATGAATTTATATTCAAACCTGCTAGGGATGCAGGATTAAACGTAATTAATGTAGACATAAAAGAACATCCAGGAGTAGATTTAGTAGGAGACGTTACAGATGAATCTTTTATGAATAAGTTAAAAGAAATGGGATTTAAATCTGTCATTTGCTCAAATTTATTAGAACAC
>CAZMJH010000246.1:0-2385 GCA_964566595.1 uncultured Candidatus Poseidoniales archaeon | reverse complement strand
TTCCATAACAATAAAAGTGTTGCAGAAGCATCACTTATTGCATCATGTGCATTTTTTAATGATATGCCATAATTTGAACACAATGCACCAAGATTGTGGGGTTTTGTTAGTTTTAATTTTCTAGCTAATTCAAGAGTATCAATTAGTGAATATGGTTTAGGTATTGCTTTCCCACATCTTAGAAACTCATTTTCTAAAATTGGCCAATCAAATCGTTTAATATTATGGCCTATAATTATTGCATTTGTAAACAAATCATTAATTTTTTCAATATGTGCCCTAAATCCGGGTAATTTATTTACATCATTATTACTAATTCCATGTACATTTGTTGCATTTTTTGTAATATTACAAAAAGGATTTACTAATGCATTTATTCTAATTTCTTCACCATTTATGTCGGAACCGATTATTCCATATTGTATAATTCTTGCTTGAGTAATTGAGAGTTCAGTAGTTTCAAGGTCAAATCCTACAACTCTATAGTTGCTAAATATGTCCTCGGCCATACATTACCATTCTTTACTTTGTCTTTGAATATTACATAAGAATGAAAAAAGAATAACTCTAGCATTAGTTTGTGCGTTGGTTAAAAAAATTCAAACATTTGTGGCGAGTTAAAGTTCGAGAACCACCTAGTTTTGAAGAATTAGAAAATAAAACATCTAAGAATTTAAAAGAAGATTATGCCGAAAAAAAGAATATGGATATTGATGATGCTTATTCGACACTTGAAGGTGAAGAAACCCCTCTTGAAGAACCAGAGGCAAATTTAGCACCAGATTATGATGCAGGGGAAGTTGAAATGGATGAATTGTTAAAAGATTCGAAATTAGAATCTCATTATGGATTAAATATTATTGATGCTGAAATTGAAGATACAGATAAACACTTAATTGATGCCGAACAGATTGAACCGTGATTTTTTAAAACCAATCAAATCAAATTTTTTGAAGCAATTAATACTTAGCGTTGAAATATAATAAGTCTACCAAACAATATCGGGGATGGATATGAATTGGTGTAGCCGTAGAACATTCACAGCATATTTGTTAGTAATGTTGATGCTTAGTGTTGTTTTAATGGCAGGATGCACAAGTATTAGTGTTGCAAAACCAAGAGCATCATTAACTGGATATCCAAATGAAATAACTTCTGGTGAGGCTGTAAATTTAGATGCAAGAGAATCTACAACTTCAGAAGGAGTAATTACAAATTTTGAATGGGATTTCGGAGACGGAAACACATCAGAATCATTGGTAGGCTTCACTAGTCACATATACTATGAACCAGGTAAATATTCAATTACAGTAACTGTAACAAATAGTGAGGGTGGAAAAGATAGTGCAACTACTGATATTTTTGTAAATGGTATACCCGTAATTGCATTAAATTTACCACAATTAGTCAAGGCAGGAGAATCAATAGTAATTGATGCTTCAGCATCTTATGATCCAGAAGGAGGAGAACTTCAATATGAATGGGATTCAAACCTTTCAAAAGATAGTGACAATAATGGAAACCCTGTAGATGATATTGATTATACAGAAGCAATTATAACATTACCAACTACAAAAAGCGGTTTAATCACGGGTAGATTGAAAATAATTGATGACGTAGGTGCTTCTGTAACACAAGATTGGGAAGTAGATGTCAACACACGTGATTTTGAAGTACGATGGGCTAAAAGAATAAGAGAGTATACTTGGTCTGGAAATTTAAAAACTGGAGAAGAATGGAATAGTTCTCATATGCCAGCAGTAGATGGTATTTTATCTTCAATTAATGCAACATTAACACTAACTCACGATGGGAATCTATTAGGGGATGAAAATTTTACTTTATCATTAGAAGTCCCAAATAATAGTTGGGCCGCTGATGCTGAAAGCACTAGACAAACACCTGCAGAAGAAGCAAAAGCAATAATTTATCGTGAAAACATGAATAATATACCAAATGGAACAGAAATTTATTCTTCAGATTCAAAAGAAATCTTAATGTTAATTTTATTTGAAGACACTTCTATTTTTGGAGCAGGAGATTGGGTTTGGGAAGTACATTCAAACGGGCTTGATACAGGATTGCCATTTGATTTTCCTGATGGAATAGATCCAGGAAATGATTGGACCTTACATTTAACATTTGAAGTATATGAGCCAGTAATTGTTGAATTGGCTTATATGATAATTTAATTAAAATTAATCGGAATTGTTGTTTTCCAACTAGAAAGAGGTAATTTTTTTGCTTTACCAAGCGCGATTATAGGGTTTATTTTAGTTAAGTTACCATTAAATCCCAAAACTTCGAATTTTACTTTTAAATCTAAACATCTATCTCTTTCAGCAATTTTTAACATTTCATCTTCAAGGTTTATACGATCAAATT
>CAZMJH010000245.1:0-2389 GCA_964566595.1 uncultured Candidatus Poseidoniales archaeon | reverse complement strand
GCCTAAAAGAGACATGTGCATTGCCCCCATTAATGCAATTAAGGTTTCATTTGTACAAAGATTAGAAGTTGCTCTATGTCTCCTAATATGTTGTTCTCTTGTAGATAATGTCAAACAAAATGCTGTTCTACCTCTATCATCTTCACTTTTTCCTACAATTCTTCCGGGCATTTGTCTCAAATAGGCCTTTGAACAGGCAAATATTCCATAAATTGGACCACCTGCTGTAATTCCTACACCCAAAGGTTGCCCTTCACCAACAACGATATCTGCCCCATAATTTCCTGGTGCTTCTAAAACTCCTAATGATGTTGGTTGAACCCCAACTATTAGGGCTGTTGATTCTCCAATTATTTGTTTTATTTGCATAATTCCTTCATCAATTATTCCCAAAGGATTTGGTTGTTCAACATAAACGGCACAAGAACCATTTGCATTAGATAAATCTTCTAAATCAATTAATCCATCAAGAGTATGTTTTAATTTTTGAATAATAATACCTCCTCCTTTTGTATAATTTTCGATAACAGATAATCTGTGAGGTGGTATTAATTCAGAAACATATACTGTGTTTTTTTGTATTGCTTTTTTATTATGCACTCTTACAGAACAAGTTATCGCTTCAGCTGCAGCAGTAGATCCATCATACACACTCACATTTGATATCGGCAAACCAGTTAATTCACTAATCATTGTCTGAAATTCCCACATTGCTTGTAACATACCTTGACTTACTTCAGGTTGATATGGTGTATAAGCTGTAAGAAATTCACCTCGTCCAATCAATTGAGGAATCAAAGAGGGCACATAATTACGATATAATCCTGCACCAAGAAAACTAACTTTGTTTTTAGAAGTGATATTCGCACCAAGTAGTAACTTAGCATCTCTTAAAATCTCTTCTTCAGATTGGGGTCCTCTAAGAGGTAATTGACCAGAAAAACGTATATTTTCCGGAATATCTGAAAATAAATCCTCAATAGAATTACACCCCATTAATTCCAACATTTCAGATTCACGACCTAAGTTGGGCAACTGGTCCATGAAGTACCCATTTCAAAACGAAGTATCAACATTTCTGGATTAGGTTACAAAAAGGGGGGTGAAACTACTTTTGCCGAAACCATTTTTCTTTTACTTGCAGCAACATAAACTATCTGTCCTTCTTCAACATCACTAAGGTAACCCATTGCAATCCCTTTATTTTCTAAACTAGGACTTGGGGCACCGGAAGTAATAATTCCTATGTGTTTTGAATCTAAATTATTTTCAATTAAAACAGAATGGCCTAAACGTGGAGCAGGTCCCCTTTCTTGGTACTCCAACCCCCACCATTTCTCATTAATGTCTTTTTCCAACATTGCTTTTTTTCCAATAAAATCATGATCCATATTAATGCCAAAAGGAACTTGTGTCTCAAGACTGCTACGTGCTAAATTTTCATGCGTTACAGAACCTTCTAATCCCGGCCAATAGAAATCTTGCCCTGATAACAAATATCCTTTTTCGAGACGTAATGTGTCTCTAGCCCCTAAACCTACAGGAATAAGCCCATGTTCCTCTCCTTTTTCGATTAAAGAACTCCACAACTGTGATGCTTGTGAATTTGGTACGAATATCTCCACCCCCTTTTCTCCAGTATATCCCGTACCCTGTATCCATCCGCTAATTCCTAAATCGTTTGATCTAATTGCTTGACCTTTGAAACGGGCGATAACGTTGTCTTCTCCGAGAACAGCAGCGAGGATTTTAGGGCTGTTTGGACCCTGTAATGCAAGAATGCTGGTCTCGTCTGAAAGATTTTCAAGTATAACTGAACCATCTTCGGGGAGTTGTTTGTGGAAATGCTTCCACATAGTACCTACCATACTGGCATTGGGAACTCCAAGTATAACAGAAGAACCACTGCCCTGCCAAGATGAACAACCACTAGCGTGTATTTCTGCATCGTTTGTTACTGCAAAAATCATATCATCGATAATATGCCCATTTACATCGAGAAAGTGGGTATAAGCACATCTGCCTTCAGGGGTGTCACTAACTTTCTGCGTAGCAATTGATTCCAACCACGTTTTTACACCTTCTCCCGAAAAACGAAAGAAACCCATGTGCGATACATCAAATAATCCCGCCTTAGTTCTAGTTGCAATATGTTCTTCTCTAATATTCGTATACCACATAGGCAATTCAAATCCATGAAAATTAACTAAATTAGCCCCCGCAAGTATATGTTCATCATAACATGCAGTACGAAACAAAGTTGTGTCGCTCTGACTCATCAAACCATGCTGAACGCGGACAGTATTCAATAATACCTAAAAACCGATTTCAATTTATACAACCTCGTTTTCGGAGGTTTGTCTAAGATGTTAATTAGCAAACTAAAGTC
>CAZMJH010000244.1:0-2394 GCA_964566595.1 uncultured Candidatus Poseidoniales archaeon | reverse complement strand
ATGGCCGTCTTCCACAAACATCGGTTACTATTGTTGGAAAATGAGGTAATTCAATTAGATTTTCGATTAATAAAATCACATCTTTTATTGGCACCCAATAACGCGCAGGATATTTTTCTAAATTTAATAAATTGTCCGTATTGAGTGAAACTATCCATTCATAAATATCTGTTGGCCCCCATTTGCCATCAGAATCAGCACAGAGTAAATCCCTAATGTGTAATTCTATACAATTTTTAATATTAAATGCAACTATGTCTTCATTCCAAGGTCGAATAATTATTGTTGGCTTTTCAAATACAATTTTCTTTTCATCTTCTGAAGAAATATAAATTATAATCTCCGCTTCACTTTTTTTAACAATAGTGTGTAACATTCTATCTGTAATTCTTTTTTCAATCAATTGACTTAGATTATTTGAATTACCAGCAATGTGTATTGTTTTTGAAATCATTTTAATCTAGCCACCGCTTTAAGAGTTTTATGAATGTGTCCTTTCATATTTAATTGACTTGAATGAACATAACGAATTATTCCACTAGGATCTATGGCAAATGTGACTCTTGCTCTAATTATATTGAATGTTTTTTTAAGATTTAATTTTTTTATTAATACGGCACCTGCATCACTAAGTAATGAATATTGTAAATTATGTTTTTGTTTAAATTTTTTATGCGAATTAACGGAATCTGTAGATACACCATAAAGTCCAATATTATTTTCAATAAATGATTTATAATTATCTCTGAAATGACATGATTCAATGGTACATCCTGGCGAATCATCTTTTGGATAGAAAAACATAACATTCCATTTTCCTAATAAATCATCATTTGAAATTAGATTACCATTCTCATTTTTCAATGAAAAATTTGGTATTTTTGTATTTAGTAAAAAATCATGCTTGTCTTTCATAATATCACATTTGAAAGATTAAGAGAAGTGTTTAAATGCAGATCTTAGAACATTAATGATAAGATCTATCTCGGAAGGAGTAATCCCAAAATGAGGTGTAAATCGCAATGCATTTTCACCACCATGAATAACACCTAGGCCGTTTAATCTACACCATTCTTCCATACAACCAAAACCAACAACTTTAAATTTTTGAGGATTTAATTCAGCACTAAGTAATAATCCAGTACCTTGAATTTTAATTATGTTGCCCGGATATTCTGTAGACAACTCTTCTAATTTTTGAAGGAATAAAGAGCCCATCTCTTGAATATTTATTCTTAACTCCGGCGTTAATGATTCTAATACTGCAATAGCAGTTTCAAGAGCACGAGGATTCGTTGTCATTGTGTTACCATAAATACCTACAACATATTGTTCTGCAGCTTTTTCCGACAACCCTACGATTGAAAGAGGAAATTGCCCCGCATTAATTGCTTTTGACCATGTTTCCATATCAGGCACTTCGCAATTTTCAAAACCAGGATAATCTACAATACTCAAACAACCTTGCCCCCGAATTCCCGCCTGTATTGAATCAACTAGAAGCATACTTGAATGTTTAGTACATAATTTTCGTGCTTCATCATAAAATTCCCTTGTTATTTTTTGTCCGGGATTGCCTTCTCCCATTACTGGTTCAATAGCCATCAATTCGATGAAATAGCCCTTTCTTTCTGCATCATCAAATACTTTTTTTAGAGCATTTACATCGTTAGGTGGAATTAATAGTACATTATTTTGATTTCTAAATGATGCAAGATTTTTTATGTATTTCTCATTACATGAATCAGAAATCGAAGCAGGCCTTTGAGTTCTACCATGAAACCCTTGTTCTAATGCAAGTAATTTAATTTCTCGACCCTCATACTCCCCTCCTGTTTTTGTAAGCCGGAATGCATTTGCGTCAGCAATACGTAAACTTATGGCAACAGATTCAGAACCACTATTCAAGCAAACAAATTTTGAAAATGGGCATGACTTTTTAGTATGGCCCACTTCTTTTCTAAGTCTGTCAGCAAGTCTTTTTTGACTGAAAGAAGGGGTCATGACATTTGCCATAACCCAATTTTCCTTCATTGCAGAAATTATGTTTTCAGGACCATGCCCCATTCCAAGCATCCCATATCCTCCATTGTCATGTAAGACAGCTCCGTGTGACGTAATAATCCATGATCCTTTAGCTGATAACGGGATATACGGATTGATGCATGGAGCGGGGTAGAAATTAACATAATTTTCTTGCAACAAATCAATTAATTTATTTTCATCCATCATCATAACTTCTTTACCAAAATCATCAGTAAATTTTTGATGCATTTTATGTGCATCCTCTATTGCTAATTTTAATTCTTTAGAAGAGTTGTAGTGAGTTTCAATAGTTTTGTTAGTAAGTCCTATGGTATTAGCCTTGCCAGAATTGTTACGAATAAATTCTAA
>CAZMJH010000243.1:0-2395 GCA_964566595.1 uncultured Candidatus Poseidoniales archaeon | reverse complement strand
AAAACATCGTATTCATCATTTCACCTCAATCACAATATGTAAGCCAATCTATGTAGTCTGTAATACCTTCTATGATTCCATTGTTAATCTGTGCAGGGATAATAGGTATTCCTACTGGTGCAGGGCCACCGACTCTTTTAATTCCTGCAAAGGTGATTGTTTCTCCATTAGCACGATTTCGATTTGTATTTAATTCAAGAGCAGTAGGATCAAATCTGCTACTGTGGCATATGCAGAATAATTTATTTCCACCTTCTTCAGTCCCTCCTGGTGCCCAACTATCTTCTGTGAAGTTGTTACTAACAAGTTGCCACCCTGGTATGCAACAAAGATGCGGACATCTTCCAAATGTAATTATGACTCCATCATTAGGGATTAATTTGGAGTCTGTTTCTGCTAAATCCTCAAAATGACCTACATATTTCCCAGTTGCATCAACACCTTCACCGTATTGATATCTTGGAACATTAACTTCTAATGCTTTTGATTTATTTTCATTGTGTGGCACATATATTACGTTTACAGGTACACCATTCCAAATTCCAGAAGCACCAGCCATTCCTGCAAAACTTTTAGAAGCCTCAGAAGTAAAATCAGCTAGAGTCATCTGTTGCAAATGTTTTGATCCATACCAAGCCTCATCTTCCCTACCTTTGGCCCAATATTTTACGGCAAGATCTCCCCCGCCGCCGCCCCCACCAGGCATTAATATTGATGCAAATCCAATGAGTCCAAAAGTTGCTGCAAGAATACCAGCGGTTGCATTGAAACCATAACGAATAAAGTCTCTGCGATTTATCACAGAGCCTAAAGCCTCAGACTTCGAAACCATTTTTCCTGGAATCTTTAGTTCTACATCTCTACCCATATTGATTCACCTATACTTTGTATTCGTACCAATCTTTTTCATGTTTTCTTTGCGAATGTTCAGGATTATATTTGTTTCTTTCATGTTTTACGACAATAAGATCTGGTAAAACCCATTTTTGATATACTATCCCCATAATTATTAGTGTGCTAAGTGAAAGGAAAAGGTGGTAAGATAATTGTTGTTGGTCCCAACCATTAAGTAGGCCGTAAGCCATACTTCCAGACCAATAAGTAACCCAAAAGAGACCCCAGATAAATAACAAAGAAACTAATGCACTACCTCCCGAAGGAGATATTTTTGCTTTTACTACAGTTCCTGGTTCAGCCCCGGTAAATACTCCGTGTTCTACTGCCTTTTGATAATCTTCTTTACTAAGTTCTATATCTTCTAATGCTTTTTTGGCATCTTTAACATTGATGTTTCCAAGTGATACTTGATGAAGTAATTTTTCAAGTAAATCTGCAGACATTATTGATCACCTCGTCTCATATGTTTATATCTTAATTTTAGCAAGTTAGTTCTTCCAGTATAAGAGTGGCTGAAACCATATCTCAACATTAGCCCTGAGAATATAATTACTATAATTACAGCACCAAATCCCAGTAATCCTAACCAATGTGCTCTAAATGAGGCTCCCATGTCATGTAATGCAATGTGTCCTTCTTCAGCTGCGGGAGGTTCAACATTACCATCACCAGAAAATACTGTTCGCGCTGAATTTAATATTTTTTCAGGAGTTCCATCATTACTTTCAGTTATATGAAATGTCAATCTGTTCCACATATCTCCTAAGTTACCATCAGCACCATTGACACTATTTAATGAAATCCAAAAGGTCACTGCACCTGTATTTGCTTCAGGGGCAGTCCAAGTTATCAACCATGCCCGGTTTTCCACTTTTGCTCCATCCTCTGTATGAGTTAATGTCAAGAGGTTATCTTGGTAATTTTGTACAAATTCTTCATGCCCTTCTCCAGCACCTAATGTGCCTGCATCAGTTTCCATAGAAAATCCTCCTGTGTTACTTGTTCCTTTATCGGGACCCCCTATGACTTCAAGTCTTAGAGTGTAGGTTTCTTCTGGTATGTAGAAAAATGGAACGTCGTCAACAATGGCTGTTACAGAATTAGTTGGAGAATTTCCATGACAAGTACACCCATCTTTTGCAACATTTTGTGGACCCTCCATCTCAGATTGGTCAAGCCCAATTCCGCCGGGAAGTGATGAAGCAGGTGTGCCAATCAATAATAACGAAATTACTAGTAAAAAACAGGATATTTTTCCATTTGCAGAGAACATCCTCTCACCTTATGGTGAGGCGACTTATCTTGACCCAATAAACGTTATTCGTTTGACTTTAGAATTATGCTTTATAGATATGTAAATTATTGGGGCCAAATACGTACAAAGGTCTAATTCCCATCACCGTTAGGGATGAGCGATGAGTGCTCGCGATTTTCACAACATTTACAACTTAACTGATGAGGAATTAGAACAGTTAGATAAGGCTGAAGAAATGTTAGA
>CAZMJH010000242.1:0-2433 GCA_964566595.1 uncultured Candidatus Poseidoniales archaeon | reverse complement strand
ACCTAAATCGTTTATTAGAAAAGAGATTTTTAACAATTCCTTCAAATTCAGCTGGAAAAAATCGCTTTGCAATTCTAACTCCTGAAGGAAGAACGCATTTAGATAAATTATCTCAAAAATAAGTTGATATTATGGAAAATAAAAATACTCCAAAAGACTTCTCATTTACTTCACATATTCAGAAAGATTATCGAAATAAAAATTTAGAAAATGCTAATTTAAGAAGATGCATACTTGATGGAACTGACTTAACTGGAGCAAATTTATGTGGGGCAGATCTTACAAATGCATCGTTAAAAGGAACTATTCTAAAAAAAGCGTCATTAGATGGAGCCGTGTTAAATGGGGCAGATTGTAGAAAAGCAAATTTTTCACTTTCAAATATGCACGGTGCATCTGTTACTGGGGCCGATCTTAGGGGAATTAGGGGAAGATATGCTGTATGGAAAGATGTTAATTGGTGGGATGCAAAAATGAATGACGATTTGAAAAAAGCTTTATCTAAAAAATGGCCCAAAAAAAATTAATTATTCTTCTTCAACAAAACTGTCTTTCTTTTGCATTTGAATAGGCATTAATGCTGCTTTTCCTGCTGGTGCAAACATTGGAATTAATGGCAATAAAATACAAAATGCATTACAAATAAAACACATCGCTGTTGCTGCTACATCCCATTGTGTAGCTAAACTTATATCGATATTGGATTCTATCGACGAAGCCCAAAAAATAGAAATTAATTGTACTGAAAACCACAACCCCCCTCCTGACAAAGAAACTTTTATCCCTACATATTTACGCAAAAATAATTGTATTCCTCCAATAAAAATTAACACTCCCGCACAAAACTTTATTGTTCCTGTAATTAAATGAAAATTACTTTCTTTAAATTCAGAATCCCATTCTAAATATTCATCAACAGTAATATCAACGCCTATTAATTTCATAAGTTCAACTTGATCTTCTGCCCCGGATGTTGTTAATTCTGTAAAATGTGTTAATATTGCCCCGCCTCCATCAAATATCACGAGTAAACTTCCTAAAACCATTAAAACCCCTATTGTTTTTGGAATAGAAGTGTTTGGACGTATTGGGATTTCTGGCATAATTGAAGAAGAGTGGAGATCTTTACTTGATAAGATAACGCTGCCAAGTTCATCTTGTCCCATAAGATAGTGTAAAAGATTACACTCATTAATCGTGACTACAAGAATTTAGGCCTTCAAATAAATTTTCAGGTATTGCTATAGATCCTAAAGTATCCATATTTACACAAACAGTTACAACAGTAGCATTCCATACTTCTTCATTATGTTGATTGGTATATACATATTTCCAAGTACAACTTTTTGTTCCTATTGCTGAAATCCAAATTTTACAAGTAACCGTATCTCCATATCTTAAAGGTGCCATAAATTCACATTCATTTTTTACTGCTGGAAAACCAAGTCTTAATTTTTGAATAATGTCTGGATAATTAATCCCACAAATTTCTTCCCAAGATAATTCAAAAAAACGATGCGCTAAATCCCAATAAACCGGATAAAATACAATTTCAGCCATATCTACCATGGGAAAATCAATTCTTCGAGAAAATGAGACGGCCATCAATACTAGCGAAATGCTCCCAGTGCTTCATTGTTAAGTAAAAAGAATGGCGGGCTATCCGCGATTTGAACACGGGTCTCAACCTCCGCAGGGTCGAAGGATATCCAAGCTACCCCAATCGCCCAAGGGTTGTAGGCTACTTGAAATTAGTTTTAATGTCAACGCATTATTATTTAATTTTCCAATTTAAAATTTGCCAATTATTTGATTCTGCATATCTTTTCAAAGTAGAGGTGGGATTAACAGCAATGGGGTTCCCTGTGAGTTTCATAAACCAAGTATCTGCCATTGTATTTCCATATGCATAACAAGTAGAAAGATCATGTCCATTCAATTCTGCATCCTTAATTACAATAGGTGTTTTACCTTTCCTCCGAGGAACATTCCACCCTCTTTCAGATCCTGATAATCGCCCAGTACGAACCTCTGGACCTGAACCATAAATCTCATCCATTTCTAGCGCTTTTCCTATCATTTCAGCCATGGGTGCAATAGTAGCACTAACGAGTATAAGGCGATGTCCTTGATCTCTATGCCAATTTAATCGTTCTTTTGCTTCAGGCGTCACACGTTTTAACAATTTTTTTTGTGTTAATTCTTGAGAAAGTGAATTCAAAACATCCCATGATGCTAATGTAAAATGACCACGATTTCTTGCAGCATCATAAAAAGAACGACCTCGTAATAAATTTCCAATGCATCCTAAAGTCCACATTGTTGCCCCTAAAGGTATACGCCAAGGTCTTCTTTTTGCTAATTCGACTGTCAAGGTTTTTTCGCTAGAACCATCCAATAATGTTCCATCAAGATCAAAGTAAGCCGCTCCGC
>CAZMJH010000241.1:0-2444 GCA_964566595.1 uncultured Candidatus Poseidoniales archaeon | reverse complement strand
ATACTTTGTCAATTATGGGTTCTATTTTTTTATTGTTTAACATTGAAACCAATGTTTCAATTTCAGTTCTCATTAAATCTAAATCTTTTATTGTCCCCATGTGGACTCCAAATATAGCTTTATTCTTGCCAATCATTTTCAATGGTGAAAATTTAGGGGATCTGATTAATTTCCAAAGGGCTGTTGGCTTGAAAATTTTAGGACCTTTAACAAAGGATGAACCTCCAAAAGCATACAATTTCCCTCCAGATCTAAGAGCTTTAAATGACCTCTTAAGATGTGAACCTCCCACTGGATCTAATGCATGATGTACACCAGCCCCATTTGTTTCATTTTTTATCACTTCAACAAAATCTTCTGAATCCCTATCTATGAACCTCATTCCTAAATTCTCAACAAATTCTTTTTTGGAACTTGATGCAACACCAAAGACTGTTCCTGCACCATATGCATTTGCTATTTGAATTGCGGCTGTGCCCACACCTCCTGCTGCATGATGAATTAAAACCGTATCTCCAGTCCTTATGTTTCCTAATTCTACTAACATATGATATGCTGTAATATATGTAACTGGCATAGCTGCTGCTGCTTCAAAAGATACTGATTCATCTATTGGCAATACTTGGTTTACAGGTGCTAATACTTCTTCTGCATATCCTCCAACACCAGTAAATGCTGCTACTCTTTGACCAACTTCAAATTCAGTAACACCGTTACCTATTGAACTAATAATCCCAGATACCTCATACCCTGGAGTGAAGGGTATGTCTGGAGTTTTTCCATATATTCCTAAACGCATCATTAAATCTGCAAAATTAATTCCTGCCTTGTTAACTCTAATTATAACTTCACCTTCTTTTGGCACCAATTTTTCTTGGGTTATAACCTTCAATACTTCTGGAGGACCTAATTTACTAATCACTATTCTACGCATACCCAACTATCCCTAACATGTCTTATATAATAAGAATACATTTCAATCAAATTAATTTTGGAACACATGATTTTACTTGACAGTTATTCTTTTTTTCAACAGGTTCGGAGACAAGGTTATTACCGAGTTAGTTAGGTGATTGAAATCCAAGCAGTGCTTGTTCGATGATGAGATGATACGCGTGGATGATATAAATGAAGATTTAGACCTAAGTGGGGAGTTTATCGAACCAATGCTTAGGGAAGATCCCGGGCGATTTGTATTATTTCCTATAAAACATGAGCACATTTGGAATTTCTACAAACAACATGAAGCCGCGTTTTGGACTGCTGAAGAAATTGATTTAGGAGAAGATGGAAAAGATTGGGATTCACTAAATGATGGTGAAAAACATTTCATAAAATACGTATTAGCATTTTTTGCAGCAAGTGATGGAATTGTTAATGAAAATTTAGTTACAAATTTTGCATCAGAAGTTCAATATGCAGAAGCTCGTTGCTTTTATGGATTCCAAATAATGATGGAAAACATCCATGCTGAAACATACTCTTTGCTAATCGACAGTTACATCAAAGATGATCAAGAGAAAGATAAACTATTCAATGCCATAGATACAATTCCAGCAGTTAAGAAGAAAGCAGATTGGGCACTTAGATGGCTATCTAGGAAAAAAGCAAGTTTTGCTGAAAGACTAGTAGCATTTGCAGCAGTGGAAGGCATCTTCTTTTCAGGTGCTTTTTGTGCAATATTTTGGTTGAAGAAAAGAGGTTTAATGCCAGGTCTTACTTTTTCGAATGAATTAATTTCTCGAGATGAAGGCCTACACTGTGATTTTGCTTGTTTACTTCACAACATGTTAGAAAAACCTACTTCTGAAAATAGAATTCACAAGATTATTGCTGAGGCTGTAACTATTGAAAAAGAGTTCATATTAGAAGCATTACCCGTATCATTAATTGGAATGAATGCTGATTTAATGTCACAATATCTTGAATTTGTAGCAGACCGTTTACTTGTAGCATTAAATTGTACAAGATTGTATGATGCATCCAATCCATTTCCTTGGATGGAGATGATAAGCATGCAAGGAAAAACAAATTTCTTTGAAAAGCGTGTCGGCGAATATCAAAAGAGTGGTGTCCTCAATTCTGGCGAAGCAACCACCTCACTCCAAACACGCTTTTCTATGGAAGAAGACTTCTAATTTAACCAACTTTGTACGTATAGTTCTAATACCGTCCGCGTACGCAAAGAGGTATTGCGCTATCAAGCACAATCAGAGGTTGTTAAAAATGGGGCTCCAAGTAATAAATCGGGCAGGAGAAAGAGTAGATGTTCGGTTTGACGCAATATCTGAAAAATTGGCAAACTTAGCGCAAGACCTTGATTCTGATAATTAGAATTTATTTCTTTACCGTATAATACATTTGATTCTTTATTCAGAGCTTCATATTTTATTCTTGCTATAGATTGACCATCTTCTAATACAAAAGGAACTTCATTTGTTTTT
>CAZMJH010000240.1:0-2451 GCA_964566595.1 uncultured Candidatus Poseidoniales archaeon | reverse complement strand
CCAATGAAAAATACAAAAATTTTTGATAATACTCACCCAATAATGTCTTTATATCTCGAGGCCAGAAAATAAATTTTGTATCCGTTTGATTCATAGATGTGTTATTGATGGAGGTAAATATCGCGAGGGAAGAACATGAGTGAAGAATTGATGAAAGACGCAATTGAAATGTTTAGAGATGGTAACTTAAAAGGCGCTATTGCAAACATTGAAGAAAAATTAAAAACAAATTCAGATGTTGCTGAATTACACCATACATATGCTGAATTTGCAAATATGCTCAATATGGAAGCGCAAGATGATGTGGTTCCTGGAGGGAAAATTATGATGCATTACAAAAAAGCAATGGAGTTTGATGAAGAAAATGACGAATACATCGCAGATTTTGCAAGTTTCGCACTTGAATGTAGAAGAATCCCTGTAGCAGTAAAAGAATTTCAAAGGTATGCTAAACGCCTAGAACTTGCAGATATCCCTGTAGATGATGTATTGTATATGGCTGCAAGAAATATCGTAGATAGTATCGAAGTTATGGATCCTGAAAAAACAAATCCAATGGTTCAACCGTGGTTGAAACAAGCTCTTGCTTGGTCCGTTGGAGGGCTAGGATATTCTGTTGAAGATGCTATTGGCATGTTATCTAATGAATAATCGGGCTTATTATGAAAGTTGCTATCACCTTTGCTTATTTGGGTGAGGGATTTCATGGCAGTCAAATTCAGCCATCTTTAAAAACAATTCAAGGCGAACTAGAAAAAGCATGTAAACGCCTAAAATGGTCACCAAATGGCATTAAAATTAGTAGTAGGACTGATTTAGGAGTTAATGCCAGAATGAATTTTGCATTAATAGATGTTCCAGAAGGTATCAGAACAGATCTTCCTCAAGGATTACTAAAAGGATTAAATGACATATTGCCTTCAAGTATTTGTGTTTATGATGCTGAAGAAGTTTCTGAAACTTGTAATATTAGAATTGTTAAACTGAGAACTTACCGATATAGATTAGAATTACTTGAAAATTGGAGTGGGGAATTCAATATAACCGATTTAAGAAATGCATTGAATATATTCCATGGAGAACATGATTTTTCAAATTTTTATAAACAAGAAGATGATAGAAGCACAATAAGAAATATTGAAAAAATTACTCCATGGGTTTCAAAAAATGATAGAATTATCGGTTTTGAAATTAAAAGTAAGGGGTTTCTTTGGAATCAAGTTAGGAGAATAGCAAGTTGTATTGTAGGATTACTAAATAATGATTTTTCCAAAAATGATGTTATTGATTCATTAAAGATTAATAGTGAAGATTTTGATTTTGGATTGGCTCCATCTAGGTGGTTAACGCTTTGGCATTTAGAACATGAAGATTTAACAAAAAAGTCCGAAGATAATTATCATGAGCCAAAACCTATATCTGATTTTGACGAAGATCGACGAGTTAAGAATCTAATCCTTGAATCTGAAGCAAAAAAACACCATGCATGGCTTCAAAATGAATTTGCACTAATGCTAAAATTACAACTTTAGATTGACTATTATTTTTTAGTTATCCATCCCTTGCTGTAAAAATATACCAGCATGAATACTGAAAATAAACTCATCAATGATAATATATGCCAAAGATCAAATGTACCTTTTCCTGCATCAAATGCACCTACATTCATTCCAAAAATACCAGCTATCAAAGTTAAAGGTAACATAATTGAACCAATAATACTCAAAGTAGTCATTACTTCTGTTAATTGTGCATTTGATTCAGACAATCTCATAGACATATGAGTAAGATAACTATCTCTAGTCGAAGTAGCACCAGCAGAATAATTAGTAATTCTAATAACGAGATCCGATAAATTGTCTGCAGTATCTTGAAAATACAATAGATTCTTTTCAGAAAGGAAATCACTATCAGGCCTAAGCATTTGAGAAACCATTTTGTGTAATGGATCTAATGATTTTGACATCTCTCGAAAATCTTGTTTAATCGCGTGTAGACGTTCAAGTAAATCTGAATACTTTTTAGAAGGATCAAATACCTGATATTCAAGCATATCCAATTTAGATGAATAACCTTCTAAAATCTCAGACCAATCATCAGCAACTGCATCTAATAATTCATACAATAAAAATTCCGGACCTCTTTTTAGTTGCTTTTCCAATCTAGCTGAACGATACCGACCCTTAAACTGATTAATTGCAGGAATTTTTGAATGACGAACAGTAACGACATTATGTTCTGTTAAAAATACTCTAAGATATTCTGTGTCTAATTGTTTATCTTGATCTCTTGCCTTAAAAGCCACAAAACGATGGTTTGCAAAACGTTCAGCCCTACTGACAGGAATATCAAAACAATCTTCTACAGCTAATTGGTGAAAATTCATTTTATCGGATAAAAATGCACGAATTTTTTCTGATTCTTTTTCCGTTTCATTAATCAAACGTATAT
>CAZMJH010000239.1:0-2454 GCA_964566595.1 uncultured Candidatus Poseidoniales archaeon | reverse complement strand
CAGGAACTATGATTTGGTTAGGGATTTCTTTTGTTTCTAATCTTTCAAGAACATCTAAAAGATATATTGGATGAATCATATACATTGTTGAACAAGGACAAATTGATGAATCAAGACAGAAAATTTCTTTATTTGGATATTCATCATTTAATCGTTGAACCATATTTATTTCGGTACCAATTCCGATTACAGAATTATCTGGAGCATTTTCAACATAATTTCGAATAAATTCAGTACTTCCAGATGCATCAGCAGATTTCACAACACCGGTTTTACATTCAGGATGTACAACAACTAATCCTTTGGGGTATTTTTCTCGAAATTCAGAAATTTGTTCTATAGTAAAACGTCTATGCACTGAACAAAAACCATGCCATAAAATCAGTTTAGATTTTTCAATTTGCCCCCAATTTACCTCTTCTTCACAATCATTAGGTGTCCAAGTAACCATTTCATCTACAGAAATCCCCATTGAGACTCCTGTATTTCTGCCTAAATGTTGATCGGGAAAGAAAAGGACTTTTCCATTTTCTCCGGCCCGCTCAAATGCCCATTTTAGAACACCCTTTGCATTTGAAGAAGTACATACTACGCCCCCATGCATTCCAACAAAAGCTTTCAAAGAAGCACTTGAATTCATATAAGTTATTGGAATAAGATAACTTTCATTTTTTGGGGCCACTAAATTTGGATTGGTTCTAGATATAGGATCTAAAAGATTAAATTTATTTAGCAAAGTGTCCCAACAGGTAGTAACATCTTCTAAATTTGCCATATCAGCCATGGAGCACCCTGCTCTAAGATTTGGCAAGATTACCTTTTGATTTTCTCTTGTCAAAATATCTGCACTTTCTGCCATAAAATGTACTCCACAAAATACTATGAATTCACTTGATGATTCAGCAGCCATTTTTGATAATAAAAAAGAATCACCAATTAAGTCGGTGTGTTCTATAATTGAATCTCTTTGATAGTGGTGACCAAGAATGAGTAATTTTTCACCTAATCTCTTTTTTACAGTAGATATGCGCTCAGCAATTTCTTTGTTATTTAATCCTCGACTACGTTCTAATGGATCAAATTCACATACTGGAAGGCTGATACCCACAGTTATCCCTCGTATTATCCTGAAGCATCATTGCTTTGAATACATCGCTTCTAGGGTTGTATGGGCCGAGTCTATGCAAATAT
Source organism: uncultured Candidatus Poseidoniales archaeon (assembly GCA_964566595.1). Lineage (GTDB taxonomy): Archaea > Thermoplasmatota > Poseidoniia > Poseidoniales > Poseidoniaceae > MGIIa-I. Next base: position 1,263 of record CAZMJH010000239.1, on the reverse strand, counting down.
GGATTGAAACTGAAAAATTGCATGAAGGAGCAGAGGCGATAGTTACTAGTGGCCATTGGTTAGGAATGCCGGCGATTAAGAAATTTAGACGCCCTAGAACTTGGAGACATCCCGAATTAGATGCTAAATTAATTAAATCTAGATTGAGTAGTGAGGTTAGAACATTACTCAAATTACAACAATTAGATTTTTCTTGTCCCTCTATTTATCATTTAGATTTAAAAAATGGGATTATACTTATGGAGAGAATTTTAGGAATTACATTAGTTGATGAATTACGTTCTAAACCTTCATTTCAAACCTCAGAAAAAATATTTTTCGATTTGGGTAAAACTTTGAGAGAGTTACATTTGTGTGGTATAACTCATGGAGATTTAACAACGACAAATATTATTTTGAATGGTGAAAAACTTGTGCTTATAGATTATGGATTATCACAATCAACCTTTGAAGTTGAATCTTATGGTTTAGATTTTCATGTATTGTATGAATGTTTGCAGGCAACTCATCCTAATTATCCAGATGCAATGGAACAAGTGACAACTTCATATTTACATTGTAAAAAATCAGATTTAGATTTAAAATTTGAAGGAGGAATAATTCCAAAAGCAACAGAAGTTATATCCCGATTTAATCAAATTAAAGGAAGGGTTAGATATCATGGTTAATTTTTATTAAAAAATATACCCGAATTAGTAATTTCCATACCTATTAATGCTAATATGGGACCAATAATTGCAGTTGCAATTACGTATAATATGGCAGTAAATCGATCGTTTTGCCATAATGTTATGGTGTCAATACTGTATGTAGACATTGTTGTAAATGCTCCAAGGACCCCTGTAGCAATTAATAGTGTGCTTTTTTCATCAAGTATTTGATTTGAACTAAGTGCAATAATAATTCCCAAAGCAAAAGAACCAATTAGATTAACACTCAAAGTTGCCCAAGGAAATCCTTCAGCAGGAATCCAGATAATTACAAGATATCTAAGACATGCTCCTAGTGCTCCACCAATTGCTACTAACAGTAAATCCTTGGGGTCCATGTGCGTCGGTTTTTGAATAGAATTGATAATCTCTTGCATTAATCGGTTGATTCATCAGCCTAATTCACTAGCATGTTACAATGCAACTGTGGTTTATGACGGGCAATCAAGGTAAATTAATTGAAGCAAGACATGCATTTTCACCATTAGGGTTTAATGTTGAACAATTAATAATTGAAAGTAAGGTACCTGAAATTATTGAACCACAATGTGAC
>CAZMJH010000238.1:0-2466 GCA_964566595.1 uncultured Candidatus Poseidoniales archaeon | reverse complement strand
ATTCAAGTACACCTTATCCAAGTCAAGATTTAATAAAATTATTTAATAAAAAAATGGAGGAGATATAATGGGTGGATATGGAGACGTAGAATTAATAACAAAAGACGGAAAGAGATTAGATGGGCGTTTGGCAGACGAATTAAGACCAATAAGCATAGAAGTTGGTATTTTACCAGCTGCTAGAGGTTCATGCCGTATGACCTGGGGATTGAATATTGCTGAAGTTGCAGTATATGGTCCAATGGAAGCACATCCAAGAAAAATCCAGAGACAAGATCGGGCTGTTCTTGATGTCAGATACAATATGGCTCCATTTTCTACTTCTGATCGCATAAGGCCTGGTTTTAATAGACGTAGTAGGGAAATAAGTAAAGTTACTGCCGAAGCATTAGAAAGTATTGTAATGGTGGAAATGTTTCCAAGATCTAAAATAAGGGTTGAAATTGAAATTTTATGTGCTGAAGCTGGCACAAGATGTTGCGGTATAACCGCTGCTGCTGTTGCTTTAGCAGATGCAGGGATTCCAATGAAAGATATGCTTGTTAGTGTTGCTGCTGGAAAAATAATGATGTTGTAGTATTAGATTTAGATAAAGCAGAAGATAATTATGGTCAAGCAGATTTACCTGTTGGAATTTTACCCAATACTGAAGAGTTAGCATTTTTACAAATGGATGGAGATTTGTCTCCTGATGAATTTAATCTGGCAATGGAATATAATATGAAGGCTGCCAAAGAAATTCATAAAATACAAATGGATGCTTTAAAATCCAAATATGATGGAGGTGAAAAATAATGGTTGAAATTGTTCCTAGGTTACTAAAAGATCAATTAACTCAATTGGCATTAAATGATAGTAGAATAGACGATAGGAAAAGATTTGAAAGAAGAGACATTCAACTTGATGTTAATGTCTTAAGGAATGCTGAAGGTTCTGCTAAAGTGACATGGGGTGGAACTATAATTTACGCTGGTGTGAAATTTGCCCTTAGAGAACCATATCCAGATAGGCCTGCAGATGGTTCTTTAATGACTTCTGCGGAGTTAAGGCCAGTTGCAAATCTAAAATATGAACCTGGACCTCCTAGCCCAGAAAGTATAGAGCTTGGTAGAGTTGTAGACCGCGGCATTAGAGAATCAGGATGTATCGGGATGGAATCTTTATGTATAGTTCCCGGGGAAAGTGTTTGGAATGTCAATCTTGATATCCATGTAATGTCTGATAAAGGGAATATTTTTGATGCTTGTGCATTGGCAGGAATAGCAGCATTAAGAACTGCAATAGTTCCTGCAGAAAGATATGATGTAGGAGAAGATCATCCATTACCTGTCAATAAAACTCCAATAATGTGTTCATACAAAAAAGTAGGTGGAAGATTTGTTTATGATCCTTGTGAAGAAGAAGAATTAGGTGGAGATGAAAGAATACATATCACATTAGGTGACGATGGCCACTTACACTCCCTTCAAAAGGGGTTAAAAGGAGTATTCAGCACGAGCGAGTTTGCCGAGATATTTGCAAACGCCAGTGAGCAAGCAAAAGAGTTAAGAAAAATTATTGATGAAAAGGTGAACTAATATGGCAAAGAGGACTCAAAAAGCAGGCGCAACAGCTAAATTTGGTGCAAGATATGGTGTCAGCGTTAGAAGAAATTCAGCAAATGCCATGAGGAAAAAATCACAAACATATGTGTGTCCTGTATGTCAATATAACAAAGTAAAACGTAAATCTGTAGGGATATGGAATTGTGGAAAGTGCAATCATACATTTACAGGTGGTGCATGGGAACCTTTTACAAGAGCAAGTTCTGCTAATCAAAAAATAGTAAGAAGGAGTATGGAGGGGTCTGCTGAAACCGATCTTATCGCTTTAGCAACACAAGCAGCTATGGATTATGAAACAAAACGTGCTGAAGAAGCGGGTGTTGATACTGATGATGAGGAAGAATAAATCTTCATTCACAATACAGTTACCAAAGGATTCATCTGAATACATTATTGCTGCTTTAACAGGTGAAGAAGTACTAATAAATGCAGATAAAATCGTTGTTCACACTGATTCATTAAAAGATATGAGATCTAGGTGGAATACGATTATGCGTACTATTGAAGTTTCTTATATGGTACTAAATACAATGGAGATGAAAAAAAATGAATGATACTGAAAAATTACAAAATATATTAAGAGACTTACAAGCAACAAGACAACAGTTAATTTCAACATCATCTCAAATAAGGGAGTTTGAAGTGACTTTAGAAGCACTTTCTAAACATGAATTAGATAAAAAAATCTATCGACAGATAGGTGCATTATTATTTGAAGTAGACGATAGGAAAAGTATGGTTGAACAATTAGAATCGAGTATAAAAACATTGAAAGAGCACCTTAATCTGCTTGAAAAACAGGATGGGGAATTGAAATTAATTTATGATGAAATGCTTTCTACAATAGAAAATAATAACTAAT
>CAZMJH010000237.1:0-2476 GCA_964566595.1 uncultured Candidatus Poseidoniales archaeon | reverse complement strand
TTTAGCTAAAGATCTCAAAGCATCTATGAATTTTGGCAGATCTTTCATATTTATTGGCTCTACAGCAACAGTTACAACCGGTTCTGAATAATGTCGAATTGCTTCAAAAGGTGTAGTTTCGGGATCCCTTACAACAGTTACTCCTGCTGCAGCTGAACGAATACCTGTAACTGCAGCTATATTTCCAGCAACAACAGAAGGTACTGGAATTCTATCTCCTCCAACCATCATAGAAACTTGTTGAACTCTTTCGGCCTTTGCTGCACCTATTGCCCAAACAGATTCCCCATGATTTATTGCTCCAGAATACAATCTTCCTACTGCAACTTCTCCAGCATGAGGATCCATCCAAATTTTTGTTATCATCATTGCTAAATCTCCTTTTGGATCGCACGAAAGCATAGATTTCCCAATTTCACTTTCTAAATCACCAGTCCAAATATTCGGTATTCTATACACTTGAGCTATTTTTGGACTTGGCAATTCCGATACTGCCATGTCTAGTAAAACCTCATGCACAGGAGCCTTTTTTGCTAATTCTTTTTGATTTTCATTATTGCAATATTCAAAAATATCTTTGAAATTAATTCCTGATTTCTTCATATATGGTACTGTTATCCCCCAATTATGATATGCAGAACCAAAAGCAACAGTGCCATCACTAACATTAACTTGCCAATCCTTTTTATGTTCTTCAGGTGCAAATTGTTTAATCAATGTGTTAACTTTAGTTATCTGTTCAGTAAATCTAGCCATCATATCTTCAGGAGTTACTTGTAATTCATTTATCAATCTGTCAACTTTATTGATAAATAATACCGGCTTTACCTTTTCTTTTAGGGCTTGTCTGACCACCGTTTCTGTTTGAGGCATTGCGCCTTCAACAGCACAAGTAAGGATAAAACATCCATCTACAGCGCGCATTGCTCTTGTTACATCCCCTCCAAAATCAACGTGGCCAGGTGTATCGATAAGATTGATTAAAAAATCCTCCCCTGCAACACTATGAACCATAGAAGCACTTGCTGCATTAATTGTAATCCCTCGTGCGCTTTCTTGTTCATCAAAATCTAACACTCTACTTTTTCCTGCGAGTTCTTCACTCATCATCCCTGCACCTGCAATCAGATTATCAGATAGAGTTGTCTTTCCATGATCTATGTGTGCAGCAATACAAAGATTGCGTATTTGATCTAATTCATGCATCACTTCTGTTGCACGCTTAACATTGTCTTCTTTTCTGCCCATATCTAACACCGAATTATTGTATAAATCTGCGACTTAAGTAGGGTTCATAAAACCGCCGTATAAAAATTACCCCTAATGTACTATCTTGCAGAAGCAGCAATCCTTTCAATCTCTTCTTTTTTAGAAATTGCAAAAGATGTTGCATCACCATTACTTGCTTTTATTAATTCGTTTACAATACACTCTCTCAAACTTCTTTTTGATTTTGAAGTTCCTTGTGTTGCACCTTTTGCAAGATTTCTTATTGATGTATCAAGTCTCCTACTAGGGGATGAATCTACAGCTTTTGGTTGAGAAACTGCTCCGAAACGAATTCTAGTAATTTCTTCACGTTGTGCTGAATTGATAATTGCATCAACAAAAATTTGTAAAGGATTTTGTCCCGTTTTGTTACTAATATCATCTAATGCAGACATAAATGCTTTTGCTGCACTCTGTTTCTTACCTGTATATTTCCCGGTTCGCATCAAATTGTTTATGTAACGTTCAGAAATTGATAATTTTGTTTTTCCAAACCAAGTGTTAGCATGTTTACCTCCAGTATGAGGTGTTCCGACTTGTTTTAGATTGATATATTTTGATAATCCCGGATCTGCACAAACAATTTCTGAAGTGTCCCATTTCCCAAATACTAGTGTGCCTAATCCTGCTATTGGTGTAACATCCTCTTCTTCCGGTTGAGTTTCGGAATCAACATTATTTTCTTCTTCATCTGACATGAAATACACCTTATCGAATTGGTTTTTCTTTTCTTCCTCGGACCATTTCATTGAGACTTACTCCATTAACTTGAATAACTTTGTAACGAACACCAGGTATGTCTCCATAAGAACGACCCATTCTACCACCTATGCCTTCTACCATAACTTCATCATGTTCATCAATGAAACTAATTGCACCATCACCCGGTGCAAATGCTGTAAGTTTATTTCCACTTTTAATGAGTGAAATTTTAACTGCTTTTCTAATACCTGAATTTGGTTGTTTTGCTTCTATTCCAACCTTCTCTATTACTATGCCTTTTGCTTGAGTGGAACCACCTAATGGATCATGTTTTTTACGTGAGCCCAACATTCTTTTTTTGTAAGTTCTATCTCCCCACCTAAACTTCTGTCTATCGGTCTTCATTTTACGTCCTGCAAATAATCCACGACCCATTAATTCACCTTGAAGCAAGTTGCCGACAAACCTATCCTTTATATTCGTAACGGGAAAGTATTCGAAATCG
>CAZMJH010000236.1:0-2484 GCA_964566595.1 uncultured Candidatus Poseidoniales archaeon | reverse complement strand
GGAGAAATCTGGTCTTTTGCTTCAAAAAAGTGTGTTCCTTCTATTGGATCTTGGCTAAAATTCAACCATGCCTCTCTAATTATCCCTCCAGAATTAGGAAATTGATCGTTATTGTATATTGCAAGTATTTCCGTGCTTCCCAAAGGTACATCATAAACTCTCACATCATCAATTAATCCTGCAAAATATGAATTTCCAGCCCTATTGACTCCTAATTTGTATAAATTAAAATTATTTAAGTCTGAAGCATCTATAGAAGCAGTGTTTGCTAGCAATCCATTGTAATATAACCTTAATGTTGAAGGCCCTGTTGGAGCTCCATTTATGTTACTTCCAGAAAGTGTCGCTGCAAGATGAACCCATGAAGTATTATCCACTGGGCCAAGATCATACCTTGTATCACTATACAATTGATAAGTTCCCGGATTTGCACCATCTACCATGAATTGAAAAGACCTTTTTTGTCCCCCAGAATTATCAATTGCGAATATACTTGAAAAGTCTGATTGGCCTAACATATCAGCTTTAACCCATAATGAGACTGTGAAATCACCACTCCATTCTTCATTTGCCAATAAATCATATTCAGCATAATCATCAACTCCATCAAAATGATTGCAAAATGCCTTCCTACACATATCCCAATCAGTTCCATTATTACCATTCAATGATAAATTATAATTTCCAACAATATCACTAATAACGGTTCCATTAGCTTCATCTAATGGCCACCAGGAAACAAGTTCTCCTTGTCTTATAGGTACTCCTGAACCATGAAACAGTGAACCTGCAGGAACATACTGTTTACCAAATGTATCGCTTTCCCATTTTAATTCAAGACCAGCCCATCCAAAATTTTCAAAGAATTCCAATCTTAATGAATGGTATCCTGCTGCTAAGTAAATAGTTGCTGACTCCTCTCTAATTGAATGTGTTCCAATATTTTCAACTACAACTTGATTGTCTATCCAAAATTTTGAACCATCGTCTGAATTCACATAAAATGTATAATTTCCAGCTATATCTATTCTAATATATCCTGTATGTCTGGAAGAAAACTCATCTGCAAATGATGAACTTAATCCTGACCATGGTTGATTATTAGAATTAGAATAATTTACAATAGAATCTATACGAGTAAAATCAGGTATCCTTCCACTTAAATCAGGCATTCCACTTGTATTCACACTTAATCCTGAATTATCAAAGAATTCAGCCATAAGGCCTGAATTAAATCCGTTTGTAGACATTGACCCACTTGGGCCTAAACCATTAGGTGTTGTCCCTGATTGTTGTAATACTACTTTGTCAACTAATGTACCATCTTCTCTCATCCAAATATTAAACGTATGTCTTCCTGGTGTTTGTACATCAAAAGTTACTATATTTCCTGCTACAGTATCTTCCCATTCCCAATTAGATCCTGAAGACAGTCCTACATCTCCATAAGTCAAAGGATAACCATCTAGACCCGCATGTAAAGAATCATCATTTCCATTTTGACCTGACATTCTAACATATACAGTATAAGTTCCTGGTGTGTTAAAATCTATTTCATAATCTAGGCGTGGTCCCTCAGTAGTATCAAATGTATTGACACCATTGTTCGGTTTTGCCTCAAGATAACCACTACCACTATAACCTGAAATTGATGATTCTTCAGACCAATATGTGTTTAATGCTGCACCTGTTCCAATAGTGGTATTTGAAAAATCTTCAGCTTCAAACACAACAAACCCTGAATATTCAGTTAATACTGACGTATTTGTATCTTCAACTTGGAGTCCAAGCCAGGTATTTGTTAGATCCATCCATTCTCCCTCAACTCCAATTCCTTCAAATGTAAAATCATGCCATTGATTTAATTCCCATTCAGAATTATTGCTTCCATTTGTAGATATTATAGTTCCATTGAAATCCAAATCATCCAATAAAAAACCTCCGCCCCGATCTAACATATGAAGGCTAATTGGTCTAGATCTATTTCTTGATTCTCCACTTTGAATTTGTAAAAATTCTATTTCTGTAGGCCACTCATTTAATTGGTAATGATATGGAATTTCAACTACTCCAGACTCTCCTTCTAGTACCAACTCCAGTATTCCTTTCCAATATCCTTCATCAGGTGGCATATCAGCTGTTAAATTAAGAGTGATTACATCTTCGGGGATTATTCCGCCTAAACGAGTACTTCCATTGGGGTATGATTGAATAATTTGGGATTTGTTTAATTGTAAAACATCTTCAACAACTAAATCTTCTCCTTTTAGTATTTCCACATCCATCCAAAATGTTGTGTTTCCTGTAGGAACATCATAACCCTGTACAACAATAAACCAGTTCCCATCTGCTGGGTTTTCAATTAATATACTCTCTCTGCTAGTTCCTGAACCTGATGATGACTCTTGTTCAGAACCCCAATCAATAACTCCATTTTCATTACTATCCCTATAGACTGCTAGATCTAAATCATCACCAAACATA
>CAZMJH010000235.1:0-2513 GCA_964566595.1 uncultured Candidatus Poseidoniales archaeon | reverse complement strand
ATGGAGAACCATTTCATGATTTGGGATTTAATACAAATAATATCAAAAAAGATTTGCCATCTAATGCACTAAGATATGTCACTCCAAATTCAATGAATCGATTACCATTAGATTCAATGATGCATCGATTATACCAAGGAGATGTAGTTGTTGTTGATTTATCCGTAATGGTACATATGGATGCACATCAACGTGCTTGTAGACAAAGTCTTCGTCAATTGTCTAGTGAGCGTAGAATGCCAATTTTTGCACTTGATGATAAAGATAGTTTACTTATGCTACCCGGAAACAATATACATGTAGATGTTTCAAAATATGATCTTGTCTAAGGTTTTATTATTTTTTCCAAATTCTTAATTGCTGCCGCAGCAAATCCTAACACTGTAATTTTCTCTCCATCTATTACTTCTGCAAACTTAGACATTTGACCATCTAAATCATATCCTCCAGCTTTTCCTTTCCATGAATTAGATTGTAATAATTGATTTAGAGTGTCTTCTCCTAATTCTTCAATCTCAACTGTTGAATATTCTGTCCAAATATAACCTAACCATTCTCCAAAAATAAGTTCAGGTGAAATATTAAACTCCAAGGAATCAATTACTGAATTATGAATAATCAATCCAGTTGAAGTCCACACTTTATGTCTTCTTCCAGAGAGTCTCTTTAGCATACTAGCCGCCTCCAAAATATCTTCTGCTTTTCCAAATAATTGTTCAAAAGAATCTGGATCTTCCACAATCGTATCAGAAACAATTGTAATTATATTTTTAAATGAGTTGTTTAATTCAAGTTTTTCTAATCTACCTAAAGAAATCTCCAAAAGGGCATTATTCATTTTCATTTTTGTGATAGAGGATACTGTTTCTTGTAAATTAAAACATATAGGAGTTTTTTCTTCTTCAACTAATGCAAGACAAGCCAATTTAATTTCCGGATTTTGAACTGAAATGAGGCCTTTTAACAATGTGGCTCTTCGCTTAGAAGCTGATGCTAACCACAATCCCTCTACGCTCATGAATTATGCGTTAAGTACCACCTCCATAAGTAATCTGCAACTTTTATTTTTTATAATACAAGAGTTAGATTCATTTGTAGGATGCTTGTGGTTTGGTCGGTGGCGGGCCCTCTTGAACAGAATACCGACTGAAATCGAAGGACTTGACGAGATGATGCAAGGTGGTATACCTGAAGGCCACATTGTCCTTGTTGCAGGTGCTAGCGGCTCGATGAAATCTAGTGTTGCATTCGGAATGCTTTACAATGCAGTAATGCAAGGACCAACATCTGGAATCTATGTTACTCTTGAACAAAGCAAAGAAAGTTTGAGAGGCCATATGGCAAATATGGGTATGGATGTAGATGATAATCGCATTCGAAATAGAATCGCAATTATCGATCTTGTAGATTTAAGGGTTAAATTAGATGACCAAGGAATGAGTGGAAAAGTAGATTGGATGGGTCAACTTATTAGACAATTGAAAAATTACCGAGACAATATAGGATTTGAAGTATTGGTGTTTGACAGTCTTGGAGCATTCTTTACATTAACAAAAATGGAAAATCCACGTGATGAGATTTTTCGTTTATTTGAAGCAGTTAGACGAATGGGGTTAACTTCGTTATTTATTTGTGAAATGACTGGTATAGATAATAAGCAATTTGGAGAATATGGCGTAGAAGATTATCTCTCTGATGGAGTAATTCACCTTACAATGGAAAGAAAAGGAGACCAAATAAGCAGAAAATTAGCTATTGTAAAAATGCGACATACCGCTCATGCACTTGGTTATCTTCCATTCAAATGGAATCCTAATGGACAAAAGTTTTCAATTAATTGAAAGTTATTCAACTGTAACAGATTTTGCTAAATTTCTAGGACGATCTACATCGCATCCTCTTTCTTCTGCAATATTAAGTGACAAAAGTTGACAAATTATGTTGTAAAGTAAGGGTTGTAATAAATCATGAGTACGTGGCACTTTGATAACTAAATCTGCATACTCTTCTGCCAAATCATCTTCATAATGAGTAATAAAAATAACTTTTGCACCTCTAGCTGCTACTTCTCTTGCATTACCTAACAATTTTTGATGACTTGAACCTTCCGAAGCAATTACTACAACTGGTGTACCCTCTTCTACTAACGCTAAGGGTCCATGTTTTAATTCTCCTCCAGCATATCCTTCAGCATGAATATAGGATATTTCTTTTAATTTAAGAGCGCCTTCCAATGCTATAGGGTAAGAGGTGTTTCTACCAAGGAAAAATGCATGGTTTTTTCCTTCGAAAAATTGTTTTGCCTCCCATAATTTTGTCTTAATGTTTTGATCATTTAACATACGTTCCATAGATGTTGGAAGCATTCTTGCATGTCTATCAAAATAACTTAAGTCTTCACGATGAAAATTCTTACTTACTTGTCCTAATTTCATAGCAACTAATAATCCACCAAGTACTTGACCTGTAAACGCCTTTGTAGAGGCAACACCAATTTCTGGCCCCGCCCTTAT
>CAZMJH010000234.1:562-2520 GCA_964566595.1 uncultured Candidatus Poseidoniales archaeon | reverse complement strand
AGCGGCTGATTTGTAATCAGCAGGCCGAGAGTTCGAATCTCTCTATTGGCTCCAATTCTATTCTTCCTGAAGAATTTGTTCAACTTCTTCACCAGCACCAAATAATGATGCTATAATCGCCGAAATCCACCCCACCATATGCTTTGTAATAGGGATATGAATTTAACATAGAGTAATTACTCCCCTCAATTAAATTGGTTATCATGCAATATCTACGGAAAAATTTGATTCTGTCTGGATGGGTTTGCTTAATCATAGGCACAGGTCTTGTTTTTTCAGATTCAAGTGGTATGTTGTCCATAATTGGAACAACACTATCATTAGCAGGTTTAGGATTAATCATACTTGGAATTAGTTCAAAAGATCAAGGAATGAATCCATCTCAAATAGCTGCTTGGAAACCTTCCCAAGATGACTTAGATGATCCTCTTGCACCAAATTTTGAAAATAAAAGAATTAAATTTAGAATTGACACTACTTTGGATGAGCCAATAAAAACAAGTATCTTATGTGGTAATTGTTCTGAATTAACAATTATTGAAGATTTAAAACCTAAATTTTTCAAATGCCCGAAATGCAAATTGGAACTTTGGGATGAAGAAGAATAGAGGGCAAACTAGAGATTATTCAACAAATAATTGTAAAATATCAATAAGAATGGGCTACACGAACGAACATGGCAGTAGACCTTAGTAACCCTGAAAAAAGATTACTAAAGGTAATGCAATCTGATTCTGAACGGGTTTGGAATGTTTCTGATTTATGTGAAGCCACAGGATTTAACGATCAAGCAATTGTTGTTGGTGCTGGACAGGGACTAGTGGAAAATGGAATGGCCGAAGGATTAGAAACACATCAAATCTTTTGGAAATTAGGAAAAGAAGGAATTAAAGCAAATTCTGACGGTCTTTTAGAAATCAAATTATGGGACTGGGTTTTATCTTCCAAAGATACATCTATGAAATCACTACAGACGTCATCAATCGTTGAAAAACATGAAATTGGTATTGGAGTTGGTTTACTAAAATCATTAGGTATATCTCTAGAAAATGGTTGTTTTACAATTCCTGAAAATAAAGAAGAAATTAATGCAAATCTCAATGATAGGATGAATTTTTTAAAAATAATTAATTCCTCGGAAAAAGGTGTTTCTGATAAAGAATTAGATGCCGAACTACTTAATCATTTTAAGAATAGAAAAAACCTACTAGCATCAATAGAAGAACTAACAAGAACATGGAATATCACTAATGAGGGTATGAAAATAAAAGCAGAGGATTTAGAAGAAAAAACAATGATTGCTGAAATAACTCCCGAATTATTACAAGGCGATTCTTGGCAAGATGCAGAATTTAAACCATACGATGTTAGTCTAAAATCAGCAACACCCCTCGCAGGAAAACCTCATCCAATGCAATCACTTATCGAAAGAATTAGATCAATTTTCTTAGAGATGGGATTTACTGAAATTGAAGGAGATTATGTGCAAGCTGCAGGATGGAACATGGATGCATTATTCATTCCACAAGATCATCCGGCAAGAGAGATGCAAGATACATTTTACCTCAGTAAACCAGAAAGTATACCCATCGATGATGAAATACTAAACCAATGGAAATCAATTCATGAGCATGGGGGAGACACAGGAAGTATTGGATGGGGTGGAGAATTCTCAAAAGATATTGCTCAAAGAGGATTGTTAAGAACGCACACTACCGTCAATACTGTAAAATATATTTCAGAAAATCCAAATGAACCTTGTAGAGTATTTGGCATAGGTAGAGTATTTCGAAATGAAAGTATTGATCGAACACATTTACCAGAATTTCATCAAATTGAAGGCATTATTATGGAACCCGGTGCGAATTTGCCGATGCTTGTAACTACTCTGAAAACATTTTACGAAAAAATGGGTTATCCAGAAGTACGTGTTAGGCCTGCCTATTTTCCCTATACCG
>CAZMJH010000234.1:0-552 GCA_964566595.1 uncultured Candidatus Poseidoniales archaeon | reverse complement strand
AGAAGTTGAAGTAAAATGGCGTGGACAATGGTTAGAACTTGGTGGTGCAGGGATTTTTCGCCCTGAAGTCACAGAACCATTGGGTTGTTCAGCACCAGTACTTGCATGGGGGATGGGATTAGAAAGATTAGCAATGCTAGTACTTGGTTTGGATGATATTCGTCAACTTTATATTTCAGATCTTGAATGGTTAAAATCACAACCGGTGTTGTGATACTATGCAATCCCTAGAGTCAAACCAAACAATAGTTTCTTTGAATGATGAGCCATCCAAATGGTGGAGTTGGGGTTTAGCAATTTTTATTCTTCTTTGGAGTGTATTGGGGGCTTTAGGTGGTGCAATTAATTATTATCTTGCAAGTTCAGGATTTTTTGAGGACATAGCTGCTGATGCAAAACGGGATATGGGCCCATATCCTGAAAATGGAACTAGTAGGGATCAACAGGAATGGAATGAAACTAATGACTTCCTAAACCTGATGGAGGATGATCTTCATTCAATGTATCAACCTGAATTACAACTTCAATTTGGTTTAATTGTCTTACTTGCAG
>CAZMJH010000233.1:0-2522 GCA_964566595.1 uncultured Candidatus Poseidoniales archaeon | reverse complement strand
TTAAGTTTGTATATTCGTTCTAATGCATCCCTTGGAGATAATAAGTCTGGATCTATTTCTTCTAGATATTTGATTGTAGCACTTTCACAAGGATTCATAGCAGTACTTTCAGGATTAGATATAGATTCCATGCTCGCTTCTTTCATATCATGTGCAATCACATATCTTAGGAGGCTTGCTTGTCCAATCTCTCTTTTTACTGGTTGACCTAAACCTGCTTTTGCTCCTGCTGCTTGTGATTCTAAGAATGACAACAATTCTGCGGCTCTTTCAACAATGTTTGATGGAAGTCCAGCTAAAGCGGCAACTTGGATTCCATATGATTCATCACATGCTCCATCAGACACATTATAGAGAAACTTCAATTCGTCTTCAGATTCAGCAATTCTTACATGTATATTTGTAAAACCCTCAAGTTGTTCTTCAAGTCCAACTAATTGGTGATAATGAGTTGCAAATAATGTTCTAGATCTTAATCTTGCACTAATATCTTCACAAACAGCCCAAGCAATAGATAATCCATCGAATGTAGATGTTCCTCTGCCAACTTCGTCTAGTAATATCAAACTGTTTTCCGTTGCTCTTCTTAATATGTGTGCTACTTCAATCATTTCCACCATGAAAGTAGATCTGCCTCTTTTCAAATCGTCACTTGCTCCAACTCTTGTAAAGATTCTATCTACAATCCCAATTTTTGCTTTATCTGCGGGAACAAAGGAGCCCATTTGTGCAAGTATTACAATTAATGCATTTTGTCTTAAATATGTAGATTTTCCACCCATATTTGGCCCTGTAATCAATAATAATCTGCGTTTTTCATTCATTTTAATATCATTACTTACAAATTCCGGCATCATTTCTAAGACCGGGTGCCTTCCTTTTACAATCTCTATTTTATTATTATCAATTAATTCAGGCTTACACCAATTTCTAGTTCTTGCTGTTTCTGCAAGGCTTGAAATCACATCAAGAGTTGAGATGGAATCTGCAATAAGTGTAAGTAATGCTGAATCTTGTCTACATTCCTCTCTTAATTTACAAAACAAATCATATTCTAATTTCTTACCTTTTTCATCTGCATTAAATAGAATTTCTTCTTTTTGTTTAAGTTCTTCAGTTACAAATCTCTCTGCATTTGTCATTGTTTGTTTTCTTCTATATTCCTCGGGTATTTTACCCAAATGGGTTTTTGTAACTTCAATAAACCAACCAAATTGTCGATTATGCCTGACTTTTAATGAAGGTATGTCTAATCTTAATCTTTCATTTTTCTCTAATTCTTGTAACCAATTTATGCCTTCAGATACATTTTTTCTAAATTCATCAAGCTCATTTGAATAATTTTCATTAAACATATTACCGTCGCGAATACCAATGGGTTGTTCATCTAATAAAGCCTCATTAATTTTCATTTTCATTTCCTCTAATGAGTCTAACTCATGTGCGATTTCGTGAAGATATGTATTTTCAGATTGAAATAGAATATTTTTAATTTCAGGCATTTTATTCAAAGCTATTGAAATAGCCATTAAATCACGACTTGTTATTCTACCATAAGATAACTTTGTAGATAATCTTTCTAAATCTCTCATTCCTTTTAGTGAATTTCTAATACTATGCAATCTTCTATTTGAACTTATTAAATCTGCTATTGCTGATTGTCTTTTATTGATAAGTGGAACATTTTTTAATGGCCTCATAATCCAATTTCTCAATCTTCTTCGCCCCATCCAAGTTTTTGTATTATCTATAGAATGAAATAATGATCCCTCTTTTTCATTAGCCAGTGTTTTTATTAATTCTAAATTTTTTAATGTTGTATTGTCTAAAACAACCACATCACCTTCTTGTTGTAATTGAGGTTCTCTAAGTTGTAATTTTTCATCTTTATATAACTTAGAAAGGTATGATGCAGCCAAACCTAATGCATCTATACATATTTCTGAATCATCAAGTCCGAGTGAACCTAGATCTTTTAATTCGAAATTATTTTTTACAAAATCTATTGATTTCTTCGTAGAAATTTCGTGTTGAGATGTACTTATTCCTTCTATTGATGAAAGAATTGAATTTATTTTATTAGTATTTGCCGAAATACTACGCATTACTAATTCACTTAATTCCCAACGCATTAATTCATTGGCGCAATGATTTACATAATCAGGGCCATTGAATTCCATAGACCATACTTCACTTGTAGAAACATCAATTATTGCTATACCGATATTATTTTTTTTGATGATTATGGAAGCAAGTCTTGAGGCTTTATCTTGTTCAAGTAAATTTTCTTCGTATAAGCTACCAGGAGTATATACTCTTGTAACCACTCTTTCTAGTAATTTGGCCCCAGGTCTTAATTCTTGTTCTTGTTCACATAAAGTTATTTTATAGCCCCTTGTAACCATAATTCTTAAATTTTCTTCAAGAGCGTGCCAAGGAAAACCAGCCATTGGAATTGGGTTTTCTGAATTTTTATCTCTACTGGTGAGAGTTAGACCTATTTCTTTAGAAACTATTTGTGC
>CAZMJH010000232.1:0-2535 GCA_964566595.1 uncultured Candidatus Poseidoniales archaeon | reverse complement strand
AAAGAATTGCGTACTGTAATGCCAATAGTACGTAAACAAATGATTAATCGAATTTCTGAGATGCAAGATATAATTTCTAGTGAAAAATCTTCAATATCTTCTACTCCTAAAAATTGGCGTGAACGTGAAGCATTACGTAAATTAGAACGTTTACGCCCCCATCTTTTAGTTAAATTAGAAGATATTATGAAAAATAATTCTGAAAACATAGTCCGAGCTCGTGTTGAATTTGAATCATTAGCTAGCGAAGAGGGAATTGATTTGAGTATTAGCAGTATTAGTGGACGTTTACATGGATTATTTGATTTGCATGTTGAATTGAATGCACATTTAATTAGGGAAGATCCAAGAACTAAACGTAGAGAAAGGGCATTGGGGATATTGAATCATAATTCAGTAGAATTATCTGAAAGTGCTAGGAATATGTTACTTAGAATTGAGAAAAATATTGAAGGTTTTGAACAGGTAATAGATGTAATATTGAGAAGAAATCCCGGAAAATTTGACGAAGATCAGCAAATATTGTTAATTCGGTTCCTTGAACAAAGAGGGTATGAAGCGAATCAAGAATCAGTACGCCCTAGAATATTAGGTGCGGCAGGAATGTTAGCTGTCGATATGGGGCATATTTCTGTAGATAAAATACCAACACTTGGGCCAGATAATTTAGTTGCGGAAGCACAAGTAGATTCTGTTGTTGCAGAAATGCGACAAATTGTGAGCAAAATACAGGAAGAAAGAACTGATTCAGTTGAAGAAATAAATGAAGATCCAATTATACCAAAACATCATTTAGATAAAATTGAAACAATGAGAAACAAACTCAACACAGCAAATGAAATTCTAGATCGTATCGGTGGCAGAGGAATTTGAATAAACAAGAATTTTCACATAATCCTTTGATTATTTGCCATGGTGGAGCGGGTCATGGGGCTAAAGATCAACCAGGAGTCGATTTTGCGGCTCAAGTTGCTAAAGAAATATTAGACGAGGGAGGAACATCTCTTGAAGCGGTATCGAAAGCTGTTGAAATTATGGAAAATGATGCTAATTTAAATGCAGGTACAGGAGGTTGTATTAGAGCGGATGGTTCTATACAACTTGATGCAATTATAGCAACTAGTCAAAAAAAAATAGGTGCTGTTATTGCAATTGAAAATTGCAAGAACCCAATAAAAGTAGCTGAACGGTTATTAGAAAATCCTGTAAATATATTAGCAGGAAGGGGTGCATCAGAATTTGCAGTTAAAGAAGGCTTTCCCCTTGAAAATGTAATTGGTAGAAAGCGACATGACGCAAATGATACAGTTGGAGCATTAGCAATTGATAGGAATGGATTGATTGCTGCAGCATCTTCAACAGGAGGATGTACAGGAAGGCCAGCAGGTAGAGTGGGAGATACTCCTCTTTGGGGCCCTGGCATTTGGTGTGATGAAAATATAGCTATAATTGCAACAGGAATAGGTGAACATATTACCGTCGAAATGTTAAGTTTTCGTGTAGCACAACAAATAACAGAATTTGGCAAATCACTTTCAGATGCATTAGAATGGGGTCTTAATCAATTTGATAAAAGCATAAACATTGGATTGTTAGCATTAAACAACAAAGGCGAAGCAACTGGCAAATCAAATACAAAAATGCCTTGGAAAAAATGCTAACTATTTCTTTTGTTTTGCATAGAATCCTTGAATGACACTTGTTACAGTATTAATGTCACGAATATTTCTTTTAACTAAATCCGCTAAAATTTGCATTCGTTGTTTCACGTGATTTTCAAAATCAGCAGGGCTAATTCCTGCAGCAGTACAAATCGTTTCTCTTAATTTACTTGGTATACCTGTTTCTTCAATTTTACATTTTGCCGGATCATATTTCCAGATGGCATTTAATCTTGGTTTATTACCTTCCATTCCAGCAACTTCTGCAACTTCGATTATTTTTCTAGCAGTTCTACCATTTTCATGCAATCTCGCTTGTACTATAATTAAATCAAGACCTCCTAACATAATACTAGGAACATTCATTGGTGGATTAATTAAACGTGTTATAGTTTCTGCAGCAGTATTTGCATGCAGAGTACCAAAAGAACCATCATGCCCTGTATTCATAGCAGTAAGTAAAGTAGCAGCCTCAGAAGATCTTACTTCTCCCACAATTATTCTATCCGGACGCATACGTAGGCTTGATTTAAGGCATGCATTCATATCAATTTCAGAAGTTCCATCAGGACGTTCAGAACGAGTTTCCATACGTAGCCAGTGATCATGATAAACTTGTAATTCTGCAGTATCTTCTACAGTTAGCATACGTTTATCCCAAGGTATGAACATACCCATGCAATTTACAGTTGTGGTTTTACCAGAACCAGTTCCTCCGGCCAAAACAAAATTTGCAGGCCTTGAATCTAAACCTTCAATCCAAATCCACATCATAGCTGCAAGTCTAAGAGTTATAGTTTCAAAAGTGATTAAATCCACAATTGTAAACGGATCTTCTCTAAATTTCCTCACAGTTAATGTGGGTCCATCTGGA
>CAZMJH010000231.1:0-2535 GCA_964566595.1 uncultured Candidatus Poseidoniales archaeon | reverse complement strand
CTATTTCTAGAATTACGTCCACCTCTGCTATTTCTAGAGTTATGTTGATTTCTATTTTGTTGACGTTTACGCATAGGTGGTGTTTTGTACTTAAAATTAGATTTTGGTAAATTCTCAAAATTAGGTGAACTATATTGTTCATTAATCCCAACTTCTTTTTGAATACGTGTTAATGTTCTTTTTTGTGGTTTTTGTATTAAAGAAATTACAATACCCTCAGCACCAGCACGTGCAGTTCTTCCACTTCTATGCTTGTATGCTTTGGAATTTTCAGGAGGATCGTAATGTATTACAGATTGTACAGATTCAATATCAATCCCACGAGCAGCCACATCTGTAGCGATTAATGCAAGCGTTTCCCCTTTCGTGAAATCTTTCATTGCATTGTTACGTTGTCCTTGTGTGAGGCCTCCATGTAGCGCAGAATTTATTATTCCCAAATCTTCTAATTCATCACTAACACGTTCAACACCAGCTCTTGTACGACAAAAAACAATACATCTTCCGTATTTTTTAATTACTTCACTTGTCACTTCAGATTTTATTGAATTTTTAGTTAGCCAGAAATAATGTTTCATTAAATCCATACTAACTTCTTTTGGCCCTACTTCTATTTTTACAGGCTCATATTGATAATTTTTGACTAAATCTGCAACATCATCATCTAATGTTGCACTAAATAATATGGTTTGACGTTCATATGCACACTCATCCAATATTTTACACACTGGTTCCATAAAGCCCATGTCAGCCATTCTATCGGCTTCATCAATGACGATAATATCTGTTTCTTCAAGACTTAGAGCATTTTGTTCTAATAGATCAATTAGTCTTCCAGGACACGCTACAAGTATATCAACTCCTCTTTCAAGCGCTCTAAATTGTTTAGAATATGATGTGCCCCCATATATTGAGAATACATCTAAATCTACGGCATATGCAAGAGGAGTAAGTACTGAATATATTTGTTCAGCTAATTCACGTGTAGGAGTAAGTATCAATGCAGTTGGAAGATGAGGGTTGGCACGTTTACATCTAGATATGAGAGGTAACCCAAAGGCAAGTGTTTTTCCAGAACCGGTGGGTGCACGACAACAAATATCATTTCCAAGCATAGCATCTGGAATGGACTCTTTTTGAACTTCGAATGGTTCAAAAATTCCTTGCTTTTTTAGAACTCTAATTAAGTCCTCTTCAATCGCAAGGTCGGAAAAATTAGCAGACATACTCATGTGGTTCGCTTTTGGTTATGTATTTAGTATGGCTTGATAAAAACATCTAAAACACGTAATTAAACATTGAAGTTAGAGGTTACAAAGAACAATTAAACATTATTCATATTTTATGGCTGTGCCATATGCAACAATTTCCATTCCTGCTGTTTTATCTTTGCTTTTGCTAGAACTTGACATCATTGATGTTTCAATTCTTAGATTTATTACGTCGTCAAAATCCGATGCTGTAACTGCTTCGCGAAGTCGTTGTATTGCTTCTCTTCTAGCCCAATCATACGTTTCTGAATATGCATTTAATCTTCCACCAAAAATAGAACCTATTGTGCCCAGTAACATTTGCCACCAACTAGGACCAATCACTACAGATTCCCACATAAGGCCTGAAGATAATACTTTTTTATCACTTAAGGGCGTACTTAAATTATTAATAGGATCTTTTCCGGTTTGTTTTTCTCTTTCAAGTAATTTTTTCATTTTCCCCTTTTGATAAATCGAACCATATATTGCAGAAAAGATGAGAGGTCCAAATGTTAGGGTGAGGCTAATACTGATTGCAATAATGAACCAGAATAAGTCCTCTTCACCTTTAATTTCAGCCATTGAATCACCCTTATTGTACTACTACTGCTGTTCCATATGCAAATAATTCTGCTGCTCCACCTGCTACTGATGATGTTGCAAATCTAACATTAACTACGCCATTTGCTCCTCGAGCAGCAGCATCAGCCAACATTCTGTTTAATGCTTCATTTCTAGCTTCACTAAGTAGTTCCGTATATGCTTTCAACTCACCACCAATAATATTCTTAAATCCTGCAAGAATATCTTTTCCAATATGTTTCGCCCTTACTGTTGAACCAGTTGCTAATCCTAAAGATTGAACGATAGTCATACCAGGGATTGTTTCAGTATTTGATACTACAAGTTGCACTTGTCCTTCTGTCATGTTAATTTCCAATCTAGGAGGGTTAATAATTACTCTTCTTGTGAATTATAAGTATGATGAAATCCGCTTTCTGTAACCTTTTCCTCAACTTTACTTTTTCTTGCAGCGACATAAATTAATGCAAATAGAGATAGATAGCAGGTAAGTGAACCACCGATACTAGCGCCTATAGCAATTCCAGACGCTAATTGTGCATCAGCCCCCGGTATATTTTCATAAAATTCATTCATGCTTGAGAAGGTGATAACTTGAAGAATAGTTCCAGTTATTGCAATAATTGCTAACCAAATTCCTGCGGCTTTAAATCCATTAGGGTCTCTCGAAAAAAGTAAAAAAGATGCAACAAATCCTGCA
>CAZMJH010000230.1:0-2541 GCA_964566595.1 uncultured Candidatus Poseidoniales archaeon | reverse complement strand
ACATTATCTCTTATAGCAAATAATAACCATATTTCCTCGATTTTTTCTTGATCTAAAAATATCTCTAATTGGGTGATACTACCACCTTCTTCAATCATTGTATTTTCCGCAGGATATGTGTGATTACCATTTTCATCAACAACAATAACGACCCACTGTTCAGCAACTTCTGGAGAACCTATATCTCCAAGTGGAGGGTTTACAAGTAACATAGTTATTGCTAACCAAGTAAAAATATGTAAGAAACCCCCTTTAAACCAAGTTCCCTTCGTATAATGTTCAACAAATGTAGAGGGCATAACGAGCCGATGTAATGAAGGCAACAAAAAAACACTCAAAAGAGGTAATAACCATAACACTGAATCCCCATGATTCATTGAAGGCATTACTGCAAATCTCATCATAATAGCAACAGAAATTGCAAATACTAAAACTAGCCACATCGAAGCTGTGTCTGCTTTTTCTTTAGCGACATAATTAACAGGATCAAATGCTTCAAGGCCCATATCTTGTCCAGATCTAGAACGTTTTTTTTCTGTTTTTTCGTCCTTATCACGACGTTTTTTTCTTTGTTTAGCCTCGGCTTCTGCTCTTGCCGCGGCCATCGCCGTTTTGAAGTCCATTGTACCCCCACAGTTAGAGAGACATTGAACCTAACGGATGGTTTTATACTATTTCCAATCTCTAAATGGATTCAAATCTATAAAATCTGATTCTTCTAATTCTGGAAACCAATCGCTGCCAACATCCCTTTCATTCATTACATATCCATAAGAAAAAAATCCTACAGATACAACGAACATTGCAAGTAAATAACTCATCATGCCACTACTAGCAGGGTGTAATTAATAAACCTAGTGTCTTTATGTTACTTACTTTCTTTATGCAAGTACTGAGAGTTGAGTTTAAATCTATAAAAATTAGAATCATAATCAATTATTCAAGTCTATCTAATCAAATAATGTATGTAATAACAATTCAAATTCATCAACTTCAAAAGAACATATTCCCCTAATATGTGCTGTAGGAGAATTTTCACGTGTATCGCCTGTGAAATAAAATAAATAATTTTCATCCACTTTATTGGCCATTAATGTATTTACATCTGCAAATGGCTCATCAATTAATCTAGACCATTCGTTTAAATTTTCGGATTTGGCTATCCCTCCCTTGAAAAAGGGGTACGTTAAATTTGAATATCCATGATAAAAAAGGTAATATGTTCCATTAATTATTATCAAATCATCAGGTACAATTTGTAACTCGTCCCAAGAGCCTGATATTCCAGGTCCAAATATAGGATTTGTTAAATCCCTAGTCCAATTTATGCCATCATTAGAGGTTGCATGTCCAATTTTCCCGCCCCCATTTCCACGGCCTTCATACAACATATGCCACACATCAGATTCAATCCAAACAACTGGAGAGCTTACATCTTTACTCTCCCATCCAGAAGGTTCACCCCCTACTTCGATATCTAGAACATCTCCATCATCAATCCAATTAATCCCGTCATAAGAATGATATTTTCTAATATTTCTAAATGGTTGATCTAACTTATCTTCTGCAAATAAATGATAAATGCCTTCGTGCTTAATCACATATGGATCTTCTAAAGGCCTAGAAATAATCTCAGAGTGGTATTTTTCCCAATTAATTCCATCTTCAGAATATGAATACCCTATGTACGTTTGATTGGATTTTAATGCGTTTTTTGAATATGCTGAATAATATAATTTGTATCTTTCAGAAGAGTTTTCCTCGTCTATGATTGTATTTCCTATCTCTCTAAAATTCACATCAAAATCTGTTCCTGTTCCGTTTTTTATAATTGTGTTATTACATTCTGACACTGCACCTTCAAGAACTGTATTTAGTGAGGGTTCAACAATATCTGGTTCCTCTGAATTATCTAAACAACCCGCAAAAGAGGATGTTACAAAAAGAAGTATAAGTGTCAGGGATAGATGTTTCGACATACAACTGCTAAGTTGATTACATATATATCCCATTACCTTCTCAAAAACACTCATCACCTTGCTAAAGAAATTTTATCAAGAATTTACTAAATTAGGGAAAGGCATATTACTTAAATAAAAAATAAAAAGAATATGAGAAAAGCATTTGCCATAGTGCTAATTCTTTCCCTATTAGCAATTAACGTCAATGCTGAGGCAAATGAAATTGGCGAAAATGATTCGGATAAAGACAATTCTATTTCAACATCTAACCTAATTTCAGAAAGTATCATAATTGAAGAATATGTCTGTACTGAAGAGGTGTACTATTGCTATGACGATGAAAGAGATCCTGTAGATTGGTACAAATTTTGGTATTACAATGGGGATGAAATAACACTTAGAATTTACAATAGAGGCACTCCAGGAGATGCATATATCTCTGCTAAATTCATGTATGGAGATGGCACAATAATTGGGGGAGATGATCTGATTTACGAAACTGAAATGGAAAGTTTTGTTTGCTGTTCAAATGTAGAACCTAATATCTATATCTATTTAAAAATAGAATCTGTAATGGAAC